>USNX01000180.1 GCA_900556205.1 uncultured Collinsella sp. | reverse complement strand
AGCTTATGGAGCAGCTGACGGGCTTCAATGTGACGCGCGGTGCGCTCGCGGCGTTCCGTCGCCCGCGTCAGATTCCGGTAGCCGAGTTCTTGGGCGGCGTCGTCGAGGCGGCGGGGGAGCGCCCGGTGCGCGTGTGCGTGCTCGAGGGCATTGTCGACCACACCAACGTCGGCGCGATTTTCCGCTCGGCTGCCGCATTGAACGTTGACGGCATTTTGGTGAGCCCCACGTGCTGTGACCCGCTGTATCGTCGCTCGGCCCGCGTGAGCATGGGCACCGTGTTTCAGGTGCCGTGGACGCGTATTGGCAGTGAGGCGCGCGTATGGCCGCATGATGGGCTGGCGGCGCTGCACGATGCCGGCTTTTCGTGTTCCGCCATGGCGTTGATGGATGATTCGGTGTCGTTGGACGATCCCGTGCTGCAGGAGATTGATCGCCTGGCGATCTTTATGGGTACCGAGGGTGCCGGCCTGGGAGCCAAGACCATTGAGGGCTGTGACCGCGCCGTGCGCATTCCGATGGCGCACGGGGTCGATTCGCTCAACGTGGCCGCGGCGAGCGCCGTCGCCTTTTGGCAGCTGTGCCCGCACGTGAGCAATGAGTATCACTACCAGCCGGGTTTGTATCACTAGGCAGATATTTCGCACCGCGCTCTAATTCGGGGTGTTTCGGTCGCCGCCAGTCGGTGCTAAGCTGGTTTTGGCTTTGGTTTTAAATTGCTGTTTTGTTGTTTGACGTATGCGTGTGGGGAGGGCGTGTGGCTAAGAAATCTACGGCTATCGATGTAACGCAGGGTGTTATTTGGCAGCAGCTGCTTTCGCTGTGCGTTCCCATCTTTTTTAGTTCGTTTTTTCAGCAGGCCTACACGCTTATCGGTACCTATATTGTCGGTCAGTTTGGCGGCAAGCTCGCGCTGGGCGGCATTCAAGCCACGATGGTCCTCACCGAGCTCTGCATTGGCTTTTGCGTTGGCGTTGGCGCTGGTTGTGCCGTTATCACGGGTCAGTTTTTTGGCCAGCACGATGATGAACGCCTGAGCCGTTCGGTCCATACGGCCATGACGCTTGCGCTGGTGGGCGGTATCGTTTTCTCGATTCTTGGCATAGTGTTCGTTGAGCCCATGCTGGTGCTTATGAACACGCCGCATGAACTATTGGCCGAGGGCGTGGCCTATGCTCGCTGTTATTTTGCCGCGATGGTTGCGGCACTGCTGCTTAATATGGGAACCGCACTGCTGCGCGCCGTGGGCGACACACGCGGGCCCGCCGTAATCATTGCCTCTGGCTGCCTGGTTAACGTGGTGCTGGATATCATCTTTGTCGCTGTGTTGCATATGGAGGCGCTGGGCTGTGGCATCGCAGTGGCGCTGACCATTTGCTCCAATGCAACGATGATCGTGTTGCGCATGATGCGCGCTCCGGGTGCATGGCGTCTTTCGCTGTCTAGGCTCGGCATCGATCGCGGTATTTGCAAGAGTATGATCTCGTGTGGTCTGCCACTCGGTTTTCAATCGGCTGCCTATTCGATCTCGAACGTGTTGATCCAGGTGTCGGTTAATTCGTTTGGCGCCGATGTCACGACTGCTTGGGGTCTATCTGGGCGCCTGGATGGCATTATCTGGATGGTTACCGAGGCGCTCGGCGTGTCGATCACCACGTTCTCGGCACAGAACTTTGGCGCGCGCAACTACGAGCGCATGCGCAAGGGCTACCATACGTCGCTCGTGCTGTCGTTTATGCTCATTGGTGGCCTGTCTGCCGTGCTGCTGGTATTCTCGGGTCCGCTGTCTCGTCTGTTTGTCGACGATGCTTCGATTTCGGCGTTCACCACGACGATTCTTCATTTTATCGCGCCGTTCTACGCGATTTTCTCGATTATCGAGAACGCGTCGGGTTCCATCCGCGGCGCCGGCGTGAGCTTGCAGCCCATGCTGCTCACGATTTTTGGCACCGTCGTGCTCAGGGTGATCTGGGTGTTTGCGATTATGCCGTTCGATCCGTCGCTTGAGCACCTGCTGCTGGTTTACCCCGTAACCTGGGTAATCACCGCCATGATGTTCACCGTCTACCATCACAGCGGCAACTGGCTAGGCCGCGCCACCGCCCAATGATCCCTTGGGGCGGAAGAAAATGGATCATTGCTCTCCGTCGTGATGTCGATGATCCGTTTTCCTCCGTCCCCTTCGGATCAATTAGTATTCGATGCCTTGGCGGGCCAGGAGGCCTTCGTCGAAGTAGTGTTTGACGGGGCGCATTTCGGTGACCAGGTCGGCGAGGTCCGCGAGGGGCAGCAGGCCGCGGCCGGTCAGTATGAGCTCTGTGGTGTCGGGTTTCATCGCGATCAGTTGCCCGTATAGATTTGAACCTTGCCGACTTCCAGTGATGCCATCTCTATCCTTTCGTGCCCGGCGTCGGTTTATCGCCGGCCGGGTTGGGTATTCTAGTTAGCATTATCAACCCCAGTAGATGGAGTTCAAGCAGATGGAGATGGATGACAACAAACGTAGACGGAATATGATCCTCTACGTGCTCATCGCCTTCGTCGTCTACCTCGTGCTCTCGACCGTTCTGTTCCCTAACATCGGTCACACGCAGCAGATTACGAAGACCGATTACTCGACGTTTGTCAAAGCGCTCGATAAGAAGAGCGTCGACAAGGTCGAGTACAACACGGACGATTACACGATTTATTACACCAAGAAGGGCGAGGACGAGAACATCGCCTACAAGACGACCGGTGTGCCGAACGATGCGGGCTTTACCGATCGCGTGCTTGAGTCTGGCGCTTCGCTGGAGTCGGTCGTTCCTGATAAAAACTCGGGTTTGATGACCTACTACCTGCTTACGCTCATTCTTCCCATGGCAATTTTCTTCCTCATCGGTTGGTGGCTCAACCGCCGCATGAAGAAGGCTATGGGCGATGACGGCCCGTCGATGAACTTTGGCGGCGGCGGTTTTGGCGGTGGCGGACTGGGTAAGTCCGGCGCGCGCGTGATCGCCTCCAAGGACGTGGGCGTGACCTTTAAGGACGTCGCCGGCCAGGAAGAGGCCAAGGAATCTCTCAAGGAGGTCGTCGACTTTCTGGAGAAGCCGCAGCGCTACGAGGAGATCGGTGCCAAGCTGCCGCGCGGTGCTCTCCTTGTTGGCCCTCCGGGTACCGGTAAGACCCTGCTTGCCAAGGCTGTTGCCGGCGAGGCCGGTGTTCCGTTCTTTAGCATTTCGGGCTCTGAGTTCGTTGAGATGTTTGTTGGTCGCGGCGCTGCAAAGGTTCGTGACCTGTTTAAGCAGGCCAAGGAAAAGGCCCCGTGTATCGTC
>USNX01000179.1 GCA_900556205.1 uncultured Collinsella sp. | reverse complement strand
GCGTTGGCGGGGTCGATACCGAAGGCCTCAACCTTCTCGAGTGCGGTGGAAACGGCGACGAAGTGCTTTGCCACGGCCTCGGCGTTCTGCTCATCGGAGCCGTCGATGGCGCCCTGGGCCTTGAGCTGCTCGAGCATCCAGGTCTTGACCTCGCGGGCGTTGGTGAGGGTCTCGAGCGTGGTGAAGGTCTTGGAGACGATGATCACGAGCGTGGTCTCGGGATCCAGGCCCTTAAGCTTCTCGGCCTGGTCGTTGGGGTCGATGTTGGAGATATAGCGGCAGTCGATACCGGCGTCGGCATAGGGACGCAGAGCCTCGTAGGCCATGACCGGGCCCAGATCGGAGCCGCCGATGCCGATGGACACCAGGTGCTCGATCTTCTTGCCGGTAACGCCCTTCCACTCACCGGAGCGCACGCGCTCGGCGAAGGCATACATGCGGTCGAGGACCTCGTGCACGTCGGCGACGACATCCTGGCCGTCGACGATGAGCTGGCCCCTCTCGGTTGCGGGGCGGCGAAGCGCGGTGTGCAGGACGGCGCGGTCCTCGGTGGTGTTAATGTGCTCGCCGGAGAACATGGCGTCGCGGCGCTCCTCGAGCTTCACCTCGCGGGCAAGATCGCACAGCAGCTTGACGGTCTCATCGGTCACCAGGTTCTTCGACAGATCGAAGTGCAGGTCACCGGCGTCAAAGCTCAGCTTGTTCACGCGCTCGGCATCGGCAGCGAACCAGGCCTTGAGGTCGATACCATCGGCCTCGAGCTTCTCCTGATGAGCCTCGAGTGCCTTCCAAGCGGCAGTCGACGTAGCATCGATAGGTGCGGCAACAGTTGCCATAGAGTCCTCCTCAGCATACGGGCGCACGCCTCCATGCGCCCGGACATTCAGATGCCACTATTCTAGCGCAGGTCAAGACTACAATCAGCGAGCGTTGCCAATCGGCCCCCAAACGGCAACCGATCAAAAAGGGACAGGCTTATTTTGGCAGGTCAAACGCTTTACCAACCAAAAATAACCCGTCCTTTTATGGCAAATATTAGGCCGCGGCGCAGACGCTACCGAGTAACTCACGCAGAGGAGACCCGATGCCCTCCAGCAGTTCGGGCGCGATAATGGCAAAAACGGGAACCTCGCCGGTGCCCACGACAGCAGGCACCTTGCCCTCCGAGACAATGCATCCATAAGGCACAAAGCCGTCTTCGCCGGCATCGAGCGCCGCCATGCGACGCGCGAGCTCGCGCGCAAAGCCGGCAGTATCGGCATCGCCAATCGCCAGGACAAAGTCCACGCCTTCGTCGGTCGCCAGGGCTACGGCCTCATCGACCAAATCGTCTCCCCCATCGCCCCCGACCAAGCCGCAGCGAAAAAGCACGCGTTCGAGTAGAGCTCGATCAAGCGAGCCGAGCGCCGCCGAGACGAGCTCATCGTGCGTATGTTTGTCACCGCCCAACACGACCAGCGCCTTGGTGCCACCGTAGTGAGCGACCAATCGTCCGCACCAGCGAGCCACGTCTCCATCCGCAACAAGGCGCGTCGGCATACCAAACCCATAATTGACCATCTTTTCCACAACCCTTCCGTGCGTATAGGCGGTATCAATCGTTAGGCTCATGCTACGAAGCGAGGTTTTCCGAGCTGTTTCGCACTCTTTAGAGCTGCGTTAAAACCCGATCCAACCGCACGACCATACCTACCAAAACAAACCAGTCCCTTTTTGACAGGTTTTGACGACGTCCGGACGAGCGGGTATTATCGAACAGGTATTCGATAAGAACATGTGTTTGATGAAAGGACACGGATGGCGCACGAGCAGCACACCTATATCTGCATCGACCTCAAGACGTTTTATGCCAGCGTCGAGTGCGTCGACCGTGGGCTCGATCCGCTCACCACCAACCTGGTCGTTGCCGACGAATCGCGCGGGCGCACGACCATCTGCCTCGCCATCACGCAGGCCATGAAGGACTTAGGGATTCACAATCGCTGCCGCCTATTCGAGATTCCCGATGGTATCGACTACATCACGGCCGTACCGCGCATGCAGCACTATATGGAGGTGTCGGCGCAAATCTACGGCATCTATCTGGAATACGTAAGTCCGCAAGACATTCACGTCTATTCAATCGATGAATGCTTTATCGACGTGACGCCCTATCTGGACCTCTATCACACAGATGCGGAAGGGTTCGCCTGCACGCTGCGCGACGAGGTCCTCGCGCGCACCGGCATCACGGCGACGGTCGGCATCGGCCCCAACCTATTCCAGGCCAAGGTAGCGCTCGACATTACCGCCAAGCACGTACCCAGCCGCATCGGCATACTCGACGACGAGACCTTTCGCAAGGAGATCTGGCCCCATCGTCCCATCACCGATATCTGGGGCATCGGTCCCGGCGTGGCAGCCCGCCTCGAGAAATACGGCGTCTACGATCTGATGGGCGTCGCGGCGCTCGACGAAAACCTGCTTTACGACGAGCTCGGCGTCAATGCCGAATATCTCATCGACCATGCCTTCGGGCGCGAGCCGACAACCATCGCCGATATCCAAGCCTATCGCCCGCAAGCAACTTCGACCACCACAGGACAGGTGCTCTCGAAGGGTTATGCCTACGAACAGGCCTATACCGTCTTGCGCGAGATGGTCGACAACGCCGTTTTAGACTTGGTCGATAAGCACGTGGTCTGCGACAGCATCTCGCTCTTTGTGGGCTACGCGAGCGAACGCGCCGACATACGCCGCCTCGACGCCAGCGGTACAGCGCAGTATGTGGACGGATGCGGGCACCTGCGCTCGAGCACATCGAGTATCGAACCCACCGCAACCGCCGGCCCCGAGCTCGCGCCCCGTGCGCCCAAGCCCGTCCAGCGCGATGACGAACGGCGTCGCCTGGTGCGCGAAGCGCAGGCAATCGATGGCATCTTTGTGGGAGAGCATGGCGGCAAACCGCGCGGTGGCTATGCCGCACTCTTTGCGCACTCTAACGCCTCGCGAAAGCTGAGCGAGCGTACCAATTCGTTTAAGAAGATCATGGGCTATTTCGATGAGCTCTGGGCGCAGACTGTCGATCCCAAACGACCGGTCAAGCGCATCAACCTGGGATTTGGCAACCTCATGCCCGAGGAATTTGCCACCATCGATCTATTCAGCGATATCGAGGCCGATGAGCGCGAGCGCGACCTGGCGCGCACCGTCCTGGCCGTGAAAGGCAAGTACGGCAAGAACGCGCTCGTCAAGGGATTAAGCTTTACCGCCGGCGCCACCGCGCGCGAACGCAACGAACAAGTTGGAGGACACCGTGCCTAAACCCAAACAACAGCCCGTGCGCCCGCCGACCGCCTTCGAGCGCTTGGCGGACC
>USNX01000178.1 GCA_900556205.1 uncultured Collinsella sp. | reverse complement strand
GAAGAGGCACCGTCATAGGTCACCTCGCCGGAGACGGACTCGGCAGCGGCGCTGCCCTTGTCGGCGGCGTTGGAAGCGCCTGCGCCGCCGCAACCAACGAGACCGAGACCGACGATGCTGGCAAGACCACCAGCGAGGCCGAGGAACTGACGACGAGAATAAGCCTGATCGAGCATGATCTTCCTTTCATACATGCGACTCGCGGGCACCCTGCCCGCTTTGCTGTTTGGAAAGATACGGCCCCGATCGGGCGACGGCCGCGTTATCTGCGGTTTCTTACGGGCATTTGATAGACCCTTACCGCAAGCGCAGCACGGCCTTTACAAACGAATAACAAACCCGCCACCAAGCATGACCCGCCTTTTACACCAATAAAAACAAAGTTGCGGGAAGGCAGTCGTTGGGGACGTTCTTAAACGACTAGTCGTTGGGGACGTTCTTGTTTGACTAGTCATTTAAGAACGTCCCCAATGACTACCCCACCGCAACAGAAAAAGCCCGGGCCGAAGCACCGGGCTCGTAATGCAAGTTTGTATCCAAGCAGGATATAGGGGAAGCCCTACAGCTCCAACTCGTTGAGCCTTAAGATGGCCACGATATAGATCTTGAGCGCCTGCTTGAGCTGCTCCTCGTTGGCGCACTCGTTGGGGCCGTGCATCTGACCGCCCCATGCGGGCAGCTCCAGGCCAGTCTCCTCGGGGCCAAACGAGACGGCGCGGGCAAAGTTGCGTGCGTACGTGCCACCGCCCATGGCAAAGGGCTCAGCATGCTTGCCGATGAACTCGTTATAGGTATCGATAAGCGCCTTCACGGCCGGATCGTCGGCAGACACCGAGAACGGCGCCTTCGCGCGACCCAGCTGGCACGTCACGCTAAAACGGCCCACGAGCGGGTCGAGCTGCTCGCGGATGGTATCAGCACTCGTGCTGTCAGGGAAGCGCACGTCGATGACCTGCTCAATATGGCCATCCGCCACGCGGATGACGCCAGCGTTGCAGGTAAGCGGGCCAAACGCCGGACTCGTCGCATCGATACCCAGGCCGCGGCCATAGGCATCCGCATGCACAAAGGCCAAGAACTTGACGAACTCGTGCTCGGCAGGCGTCAGCAGGCGCTCGTCGCGTGCACCAAACGCGTCCTCGGCCTCGCGCAGATACGACACGATCAGGCCGACGGCGTTGATGGTGCCCTCAGGCATCGAAGCGTGGCCGCCAATACCGTGGGCGAAAATCTGCGCATGCCCGTTATCAAGCGCCGTGATCTCCAGGCGGTCGACGTTCTCAACGGGCGCCGGCAGCTCATCGGCGGCAATCGCAAGCTCGCAGATGGACTGCGACGGAATGGCATTGCTCGCCTCGGAGCCGCTCCACGACACGATGCGCCCGCCGTCGATCTTGGGGCTCACGAACGTCGCCCCAAACTGGCCCTTCTCGGCATTGCAGACCGGGAACTCGGCATCGGGCGTAAACAGAAAGTCGGGATTCGCGTAGTTCTCCAGATAATGGTGAACGTCGGACATGCCCACTTCCTCATCGCAGCCCAGCAGCGCGCGGAAGGTATAGCGCGGCACGATGCCGTGCTTGAGCAGGTAGGCGCCGGCGTAGAGCGACAGCACGGCCGGACCCTTGTCGTCGATCACGCCGCGGCCGAGCAGCCAGCCCTCGCGACGCTCCATCGCAAACGGGTCGGTGTTCCAGCCGGGGCCAGCGGGTACCACGTCAACATGGCAGATAGTCGCAAGCTGCTTATCGCCGCGGCCCGGGATATCGGCAATGCCCACATAACCCTCGTCGTCGCTTGTCTGGTAGCCGAGCTTTTGCGCAATGCCGAGCGCGCAATCGAGCGCATCACGGACCGGACGGCCAAACGGCGCACCGGGCTCCGCATTGGCAGCAACGGCCACAGACGGATAGCTCACCAGCTGTTCGATATCGGCGACGACATCTTCCCAGACCTCGTCGACATACTCGGTAACGCTCTGCTCCACCTGATTCATGGACGACCTCCTTACCAATGAGCGACGGGTACGCCCGCCCCTCACATTACGTCTATTAGATAGCGAAAAGTTTAGCAAGCTCGGCCACCGAGTGCACCACTGCATCGGCACCCGCCGCCTCGTGCTCACCCGGCGCCGCCGCGCCCGAATAGATGCCGACGCACGGCACGCTCATCGCGTGCGCGCCCTCCACATCGTTAAAGCGATCGCCGATCATCACGGCATCGCCCGCCGTCGCGCCGAGCGCCGCTAGGGCATCGCGAACCGAATCGGCCTTGGTCTCGCGCCCCTGCGACGGATTCATGCCGACCACCGCCTCAAACTGCGAAAGCCCGAGCTCACGCACCATGTCGATGCACTTTGCCTCCATGCGCGACGTCGCCACGGCCATACGCTTGCCCCGGGCGGCTAACCCATCCAGCAGCTCGGGGATCCCATCGAACACGGGGTACTCTTCCGGTCCCAGCTCATCAAAAAAGGCACGGTACTCGTCGGCCACCACAAGCGACTCCTCGCGGGAGAAGCCATAAAAGTCGTGAAAGCTCTTCCATAGGGGCGGCCCAATCATGCGGCGCAGGTCACCCATCTGCACCTCAGAAAACCCGCGTGCAGCCAGCGTCTTGCGCGTCGAGGTCATCACCGCCCGACCCGTATCGGCCACCGTGCCATCGAAATCGAACAGCACAACCGGCCGCCTGCATATCTCCAGCGCCTCCATCGGCATCCCTCTTCCCCAGTTGATGATTTCCACACCGTCACTTCAAACTGTTGACTATTCAACAATTGAACCTAGCAATGTAGAGCAACTCCACTATACTTGTCGCACTTTGCTCTCAGAAGGCGGCACGCAAGCGCCCCAACGAAAGGTGCAATTATGTCTTTTGCCATCATAACCGACTCCACGTCGGACATCTCCCCCGCCCATGCTCAAGAGCTCGGCATTTACGTAATTCCGCTGCATGTGATTATCGAGGGAGAGGACCTGCTCGACCAGGTGCAGATTACCGCCCAGGAGTACGTCGCCCGCATGGCCGGCTCCGAGCAGCTGCCGCACACCTCGCAGCCGAGTGCCGGCGAGTTCAAGGCACTCTTTGACCGCGTACGCACCGACGGCCACGATTGCGCCATCTTTATCTCGCTGTGCAGCGAGTGGTCCGCCTGCTATTCCAACGCATGCCTGGTCGCCGAGACCCACGAGCTCGACGTGCGCTGCATCGATTCGCGCACCGGCTCGGGCGCCGAGGGCCTGCTGGTGGAGTACGCGCTGGCCATGCGCGAAGACGGTCGCAGCTTGGACGAGACCGAGGCACAGATCCGCGCGACCTTGCCCGACGCACACCTGTTGCTGATTCCCCGCACGCTCGAGAAC
>USNX01000177.1 GCA_900556205.1 uncultured Collinsella sp. | reverse complement strand
GTGTAATCGTTGCTCCAGGTGTCGCTCGTACGGTCAAAGCGGAAGACCTGCTGGTGAAAATCGTTGGTGAGCACAAATCCGATAAGCAGGATGGCCACAATCCACAGCGCAGCGCAGTAGCGGCGACCCAGGCGGTGTTGCTCCAGGCCCGCAAGGCGCAGACCACACAACTGGTAGAGCAGCGGAATGAGCGTCATGGGCACGTAGTACAGGTACCACAGCACGGTGGCATAGAACGGCGTGAACGACTTGTACTTGAGAATGACTTCGATCATCCACAGGGCGCAGATGGTGGCGACGGCAACAAGGCGCCGGCGCAACACATAGTCCAAACAGCGCAGATAGACCGATACGCCCCAAATCGAAAATACAATTGCGGCGACAAGCAGCGGGAGAGAGCTCGAATGGGCGAGCGCATCCACGACCTCTTCGGACACCTCGCTATAGGCGGGCACGGCGTTAGAAAGTTTGGGGTCGAAGGCGAACAGCGACGGCAAGACCGCCAAAAGCATGAGGAACAGCGCGGTGATGGCGCCGGCGATAGCAAAGACGCGGTGACGGTACACCTGATGTGTTATGCCAACCAGGAATCGCGGCATGGCGAAGAGCCTGCCGCCCCTGGGATCCGACACGGGAGCGGATCGGGCGGCCGCGTGGCCGATATGTCGCTCGCGGGTACCCATAGTGCTTTTAGTATACCGACAGATGGGTCGAAAAAGCGGGCCGCATGTCCCAAAATCCGCAGACGGCAAGGCGCCCGGCAGCCTCCCCCGTCTGGCACTTCCCGATATCCGCCCGCCCCAAACCACCGCAAAGGGGACAGGCACCTTTGTGGTGGCTTGGGGCGATGCGCTAGTCCACGGTGATGTCGAGGTTCTTGCCGATGAGGCCTACGTAGCCGCCCTCGGCAGCCTTGGGGCTGTCGGCGTGGCAGAGGACCCACTTGTCGGCCTTCCAGTAGCAGTAGCTGTCACCGGTGGCAGGCATGTCGGCTGCGGCCTCGGGGCGCGGGCCGTTGGTGCCCGCCGGCAGCGCCACCATCACCTGGAAGCCGCCTTCGTCGACCATGCACGGCGTGTAGTGCAGCGTGGTGTTGAAGACCTCGACAACCGTACCCGCCGGCACGCGGAACGCCTTGACGCACGCGGTGTCGAGCTTGCCGTCCTCAATCTCCCAGCGATGCGCCACGAGCAGAATAAAATCGCGTGCACCCAGGTTGAACTCGCTGGCGCGGTGGTACTCCAGGCAGTTGAGACGCGTGTTGTGGCCGTTGCACCAGCCCAGCTGGAAGGGACGACCGCCAAACATGAGAAAGCCCAGCTTATCGGCATCCATGACGCCCTCGAGCTCGGGCGCACTTGCTACGTACTTGCTGCCCTCGGGAATGGGCGTGGCAGAGAGCGCCTCGAGCACGGGCGACGTGAGCTCGGACGGAACGTCATCCCAAACGTTGCCATAGGATTTGAACTCGGGATCGTTGACAGAGTAGATATGCATGTTCACTCCTGTTCGTAAATGTGACTATACGAACATTCTAGAACAAACATGAGCGATTTTGAACGCTCGTCCCGACCAATCAACAAAAAGGCGCCCCCGCATAAGCGAAGGCGCCCAATGCGCGCGTTTTGGGCGATAAAGCCCTTACGCCTGCTGATAGCGCAGGTGCTTCTCGTCGATATCGGCCAGGTCGCGGTCGAGGTAGCGGCGCGCAAGCCAGTTGGCCATGGGGAGGTTCTGGTCCAGGTAGTTACCGCATTCCTCGGGAGCGGCACCGGGGACATCGCCCTCAAAGTCGGCGACAAACTCAAACAGCTCGCGCACGAGCGGCAGGATTTCCTCACTCGTCACCTCGCCAAAAACGACGAGGTAAAAGCCCGTGCGGCAGCCCATGGGGCCAAAGTAGACAATGCGGCTCGACCACTCGGCATGATTGCGGAGAAACGTCGCGCCCAGGTGCTCGATGGTGTGGCACTCGGCCGTGTTCATGACCGGCTCCTTGTTGGGCGTGGTCAGGCGCAGGTCAAAGGTGGTGACGGCGGCACCGGTCGCCGGATCGCGGTCGATGCGGCTCACATACACGCCGGGCTCAAGCAGCAGATGATCAACGGAAAAGCTGGCGATGCGCTCCATGGCAGATCCTCTCGATAGTCAAATTGGGACGGGGCTCTTTTAGCTGGTTCGAATGGTCGCACCAATCATACCAGTCAAAAAAGCCCCGTCCCAAAAAGACAACTTAGCCAAGGACACGGGCCATACGCGTCTTGAACTCGGACAGGAAGCGCGGAGCATCCACGGTCAGTACCACAAGCGCGCTCTTGTCCGGATCGGACAGGCGGCGCTCATCGCAGATGGTGCGACCGCGGTACTCGCCCAGCAGATCAACACGCAGGTTGCAGCCGAGCGCACCTACGAGCGTGGGGTCGACCGCCACGGCAACGGCCAGCGGATCGTGCAGCGCACAACCACCCAGGTAGGGTGCGTTCATCTCGTACGAGCCAATGTAGTGCTCGACCATGCTCGCAAATGCGCAGCCCGCCATGGTGCCCGAGCCCGTCCAGCCGGCAATGTCGCGGCGCGTGAGCACCACGCGATGCGTCACGTCCAGACCCACCATGGTGAGCTTACGGCCCGAGCGCAGCACCGCGTCGGCTGCCTCGGGGTCGCTCGCCATGTTGGCCTCGGCGCCCGCGCTCACGTTACCGGGCACGGTAAGGGCGCCGCCCATCACGACCACGCGGCCGATGGACATCATTGCCGCCGCATCGCGCTCCAGGGCGAGCGCCAGGTTGGAGAGCGGGCCGGTCGCCACGTAAATCAGATCGGGACCATAGGTGCGCGCGGCATCGATCAGATAATCGACCGCAGCGTTACCGTCGGCCGAGGTCGCCCCCACCGGCTCGTAGGGCGACGCGGGCACGCTCGCGCCGCCGATGCCGTTCTTGCCGTGAATGAGCGCGGTGGACGCCGGCGGCGTATAGGGCTCAGTCGCCTGCAGAGGACGGTCGGCACCCAGGTACACCGGAACCTCGGGGCGACCCAGCAGATCGAGCACCGCCAGGCAATTGTGCGCCGATTGCTCGACGCGCACGTTGCCAAAGCACGTGGTGATGCCCACGAGCTCCACCTCGGGGCTCGCGATGGCATAGGCCAGCGCCATCGCATCGTCCACTCCCATATCCAGATCAAGGATCAGCTTCTTGATTGCCATTGTTCTACTCCGCTTCTCCGTCTTTATCGTTTAACCAAACCAATGTTCAACTTCGGCGCGCGTGGGAATCGATTGCTGAGCGCCCAGGCGCGACACCGTCACTGCCGAGGCGCGAGCACCCGCGGCCATGCACTCAAAGAGCGGCAGGCCCTCTAGGCGAGCCGCCGCC
>USNX01000176.1 GCA_900556205.1 uncultured Collinsella sp. | reverse complement strand
GCATGGTGATTGGGATTGATTCAGGCGAGCCTACGGAAGACACCGCGGTCCATACCGTCACGCTCATGAGCCGCGCCGGTATGCTGCAGCTCACCGGTCGTGCGGTCGTCCTTGCTATGGGGTGCCGAGAGCGCACGCGCAGCGAGATCAAGATTCCCGGTAGCCGTCCCGCCGGCGTGTTTACGGCCGGCTTGGCGCAGCGATACATCAATATCGAGAACCTCAAACCCGGCTCGCGCGCCGTCATTTTGGGTTCGGGTGACATCGGGCTGATCATGGCACGCCGCTGCACGCTCGAGGGGATTTCCGTCGAGGGCGTGTACGAGCTTATGCCATACGCCAACGGCCTGCGCCGCAACGTCAAGAACTGCCTGGACGACTTTGGCATTCCGCTGCATCTGTCCACCACCGTCACGCGCGTGATTGGGCACGACCGCGTGGAAGCCGTCGAGGTGAGTCAAGTCGACGAGCGCCTGGCGCCCATTCCGGGGACCGAGTGCATTGTTCCGTGTGACACGCTACTGCTTTCGGTGGGATTGATTCCCGAGAACGAGCTTTCGGTTGCCGCAGGCGTTGAGCTTGACCCGCGCACGCGCGGCGCCATGGTGGACCAGAGCCTGCAGACGGGCGTGCCGGGCATCTTTGCCTGCGGCAACGCGCTGCACGTGCACGACCTGGCCGACAACGTAACGTGTGAGTCCGAAAGGGCTGGCGCAGCTGCGGCGGCGTACGCGCTGGGGACCGGCACGGGCGCCGTTCCGGACTGCGAGCTCACCGTCTCCCCTGCCGGCATCGCGGGATACGCGCTACCGGGACGCATTACGGCCGTGGCACTCACCAAGCTCAACTTCCGCGTGCGCCGACCAGTCGATACCGCCCGCGTACGGATCCTGGCCAACGGCGAAGAGCTGTTCGTCGGCAAGGTCCGAGCGTTTAAGCCGAGCGTTATGGAAAGCTTCCCGCTACCGGCAAAGGTTATTCAGCGCGCACTCGACCTAGGTGCTAGCGAAATTGTCCTGTCCGTCGATCCCGTTGAGGAGGCGTAAAACCATGAGTGACAACGCGATTGAGACGCTGCAGTTCAACTGCACCACCTGCCCGTCTGAATGCCTCCTGACCGTAGAAATCGAGCGCGATGTCAACGGCAACGTGGCGAGGGTGCGCTCCGTGACCGGCAACAGCTGCCCGCGCGGCGATAAGTTCGCACATCAGGAGCTCACTTGCCCCATGCGTGTGCTCACCACCACCGTAGCCGTCTCCGGCGGTGACGAGGCGCTGCTCCCCGTCCGTACGGCCGAGGCCATCCCGCTTGCGCTCCACGCCCAAGCCATGGCCCTCATCCGCGGCCTGGTCGTCAACGCCCCCATCCGCATGGGCGACGTGGTCCTCCCCAACCTCCTAGACACCAACATCAACCTAGTCGCCAGCATGGACATCGAATAAGCCAAAGTAGTCATTATGGGACGGGGCTCTTTAAGCTACCCCACCATCCACCCGTCCCCTCCTCAGTTGCGGTGAAATAGTTCCTGATTTCCGCCCAACCCCGGCACCCAGGAACTATTCCACCGCAACTTTCTTTTGGACCAGATTTAAGGCTGTTGCCATATTGGTGCCATTTCAAAACTATGCCGGTTTACGGGGCTGAATCAAGAACCCCTATCCATACCGCCAATTTCAGAATTTCAGCAAGCTCTCTACCTGCGGTTTTATTTTCGCCATTTCAGCCATGGTCGGGCAAACCCAATCCAGCCCCGTAATCCGACATAGTTTTGAAAACCTGCTAATACGGCACAAGGCTTTTTGACTACTTTCACCGCAACTCAGGTGGGTACGTATGGGATACCATGGTGGCACCCTAGCGAAAGGATGTTTCATGGCACATGTCGATGACCAGCGTGTGGCGCGCGTGCTCGATGCGCTCGAGGCTCAGCACCCCGGCGCACAGCTGCTCGTAAATGACCCGTGGTCGATCTATTACCTGACCGGCTTTTATGCCGATATGTTCGAGCGTTTTTGCGGCGTGCTGCTTGCACGCGGCAGCGAGCCGGTAATCTTGGTCAACGCACTGCATCAGCTGCCCGAGTATGACAATGCCCGCGTTGCCTACCACACCGACACCGACGTCGTGGCCGATGCTATCGCACGCGAGGTCGATCCGACCAAGCCACTCGGCATCGACACCGTCATGCGCTCCGGCTTTTTGATGCCCCTCATGGATCGCCATGCCGCGAGCGAGTTCTTCCTGGGCGACTTTGCCGTCACCGCAGCACGCACCTACAAGGACGCTACCGAGCAGGAGCTCATGCGCGTGTCCTCGGCCGCCAACGACGCCGTGATGGCCGACGCTATCACGCTCGTTCACGAGGGTGTGACGGAGCGCGAGATTGCCGACCAGATGCTCGGCCTGTACCGCAAGCACGGCTGCGAGGGCTTTAGCTTTCCGCCCATCGTGAGCTTTGGTGCCAACGCCGGCGATCCGCATCACGAGCCCGACGGCACCGTGCTCAAGCACGGCGACGTGGTGTTGTTCGACATTGGCGGCCGCTATCGCAACTACTGCTCGGACATGACGCGCACGTTCTTTTGGGGCGAACCGGACGAGGAGACGGCACGCATCTACGACATCGTGCGCCGCGCCAACGAGGCCGCCGAGGCGCTCATCGCACCGGGCGTTCGCATGTGCGACCTGGACCGCGCCGCGCGCGACGTGATTGAGGACGCCGGCTACGGAAAGTACTTCACACATCGCCTGGGCCACTCGATTGGCCTGCAAGACCACGAGCCAGGCGACGTTTCGCTCGTCAACGAGCAGGTTATCGAGCCGGGGATGACCTTCTCCATCGAACCGGGCATCTACCTCCCCGGCCGCACCGGCGTCCGCATCGAGGACCTGGCCCTAGTCACCGAGACCGGCGTCGAGATCCTCAACACCTACCCCCACGACCCAGTCCGCCTAGACTAGCCAATGTGTTAAAGGGACAGCCCCCTTTGACACATCCCACAAACGCTCTGCCACGAAAACGGTCCATCTACTACGTTTAACCCGCATGGGTCGACCATGCGGGTCTTTTTTGAAAATCGACAAGCCTTTTACCTGCGTTTTTAATATTGCGAATTTCGACGTGGTCGAGGGTGACCGGTAAAACGTAGTAGATAGGCCCATTTCGTGGCGAACGATCCTCACGGGGCTCGGAGTAGCTAATTTGGGACGGGGCTATTTTGACTACCCGCTTGCAGGGTAGTCAAAATAGCCCCGTCCCAAATTAGCTACCCTGCGAGTGTGTTAACGCAGCAGGCCGGCTACTTCGCCGGCTAGGGTAATGGTGCCGGCTGCTACGAAGGGCTCATTGGCGGCTTCGAAGGCAGCGAGGGCCTCGGACACGCTCGGGT
>USNX01000175.1 GCA_900556205.1 uncultured Collinsella sp. | reverse complement strand
GCGTCTCGCGGAACTGACGGATGGCACGGCCGATCGTGCGGCCCATCTGTGGGAGCTTATCCGGGCCAAACAGCAAAAAGCCGAAGACCACGATGATCGCGAGCTCACCCTCTCCAATACCAAACACACATACCTCCAAGGCTCGATGTGAGTCGAGCCCGCACCGCGCCATTCGGCCGGAACTCGTCTATTCATTCGGTCAAGTATAGCGCCCGGACGCCAAAACGTCCGAGCGCATCACAAACATATGCCAAACGGCACGCCCTTTTGAGGGCAAAGGTTATGCAGCGGTGATCGAAATCTCCTGGTCGACACCCAACAGCTGAACCACGCGCATCACCGGAGGCTGCACATTGGCGCAGCTAAAGCGCTTGCCGTGGTCGACCGCGTGGTGTGCGGCGCCCACGAGCACGCCAATGCCCGTTGAATCGATGTAGCTCACCTGGGCAAAATCGAGCTCAACGGCCTCAGTGGGCTGCTCGAGCGCCAGGTCGATGGCATTGCGCAGGCTATCGGCGTTAGAGATATCGATCTCGCCGGTTACCTTAATGGTGTAGAGCTCTGGCGTGGGGTTGGTGGAAATACCCAAATCCATGTATATGCTCCTTTACGTATCGAAGGTGCGGATAGTACGGGAAGCCGCGCGTTAGGCGCGCTCGGCACGCGCGAGCTCGGCAGCGACAAGCTTAACGGCCAGCACCAGCACATCGAGCGCGGCCTCCAGGTCCTCGACCGTGGGATAGCTCGGCGCGATGCGGATGTTGGTATCGCGCGGGTCCTTGCCATAGGGCCAGGTAGCACCGGCCGGCGTGAGCTTGACGCCCAGGTCGGCGCAAAGCGCAGCAACCTTCCGGGCCGAGCCCTCGGGACCATCGAAGCTTACAAAGTAGCCGCCGCGGGGGTGCGTCCAGGTGGCGCAGCCCGTGTCGCCCAAGCCCTCGGTGAGCTTGCGCTCGACGGCCTCAAAGCGCGGGCGCAAGAACTCGGCATGCTTTTTCATGTGCTCCTTGACCGCCTCGATGGTGGGAAGGAAGCGCACGTGACGCAGCTGGTTGAGCTTGTCGGCGCTGATGAGGCCGGCCTTCAGGCGCTTGGAGAACTCGGCGATGACCGCGGGGCTCGCACCGATAAAGCCGATACCGGCGCCCGGGAAGGTGATCTTGGACGTCGAGGCGAATGCCACCACGCGGTCCTCGGTGCCCGCCGCGCGGGCAAGATCGAAGATGTTGGCGAGCTCGTCGGTCTCGTCGTACAGGTCGTGCACGCAGTAGGCGTTGTCCCAGAAGATGCGGAAATCGGGCGCGGCCGTGGGCATCTCGACCAGGCGACGCACGGCGTCCTCGCTAAAGGTGATGCCCGTGGGGTTGGAATACTTGGGCACGCACCAGATGCCCTTAATGGAGTCGTCGGCGGCAACCAAGCGCTCGATCTCGTCCATGTCGGGGCCGTTGTCGGTCATCGCGACGGGAACGTTCTCGATACCCAGGTCGGCGGTGATGCCAAAGTGGCGGTCGTAGCCGGGAACAGGGCACAGGAACTTGACCTTCTTGCCGTCGTGCGCGGCCTCATAAGCCTCCCAGGGCTCGCTGCCACACGAGCCGCAGCGCCAGAACATGCCGGCGATGTCGTGCTCGATCAGCAGGCTCGACGAACCCAGTACGAGCGTCTGCTCGGCGGGGCAACCCAGGAACTCCCCCGCCAGCTTGCGTGCCGAGGGAATACCCTCAAAGCAACCGTAGTTGGAGCAGTCGACGTTACCGTCGTGCAGATCGGCATCGGCATTGAGGATATCGAGCATGGGTCGAGAGATGTCCACCTGGGAGGGCGACGGCTTGCCGCGGGCCATGTCGAGCGCCAGGCCCTTGGCCTTGACCTCGGCGACCTCGGCTTTGAGCGCCTCGATGGCGGCATCGAGTTCGGTGGTTTCCATCTTCTGGTAGATCGTCTGCATGGGTGCGACCTTTCACGAAGCGGTACGTTGCAATTCTTCTAAGTATAGACCGCCACCGTCGCAACGTTATGAAGCCGTGATAGATTAAGTCCATCGCAATGAATTACGAATCGCCGCGCATGCCGGCATGAAGCGCCCAAGGAGGCACTATGGAGTACGGATCGTTCCAGGCCGAGGAATTCGGCGACCTTCAGCGCCTGGTCGACGGACTGTTTTACGACCGCCACGCCATCGACCGCCTGGATCTGATCGTACAGGCCGAAATCTTGGACCTGGCGCCCGATCTCATGGAAATCGTGAACCTGCTACCGCCCGGCTATTACGACCGCCAGTCACTTTGCGACCAGCTCAACTCCGCCTTGGCCGCCCACGGCTGGGGCGCCATCTACGGCACCGTGGAATAAACCTAGTCATTGGGGCCTGTGGTCAAAAAATAGCAAATATGAGTACTGTTACTTTTTTAGTAACAGCGATTTTGAATTAAAAAGGCCAGTCTTGGCCTTTTGTGTCCGGTTTTGGAAGGATGCATCGGCATTTTTCGTCCAGCCACGCAATCGTTAATGCACAGACAGAATAGATTTGTACATTATTTTTCGCGCCTAAAATGAAACGCCGTTTGTGACAGTACTCACAAACGGCGTTTTTTGGCCACTGGGGTGTCCGGCAGGTGGCAAGTACCACTCAAAACCGCGTTTTACACGCGCTCGAGCAGACTCTGGCGTCTGTTTCTACGCGCCTACTCGTTCTTGGGCGCGGGGTGCTTGCAGATCACACTCATGTAGATCATGCCAAGTACGGCCGCGGTGACAGAGCCGGCGAGAATAGCGGCCTTGGCGGCCAGAACCTCAAACTGGGCCGTCGGGAAGGCAAGGCCGCTGATGAGAATCGACATGGTAAAGCCGATGCCGCCCAGAATGCCCACACCGGCAATCATGTGCCAGTTGACATTGCGCGGCAGCTCGCAGGCCCTAAGCTTAACCAGGGCAAACGTCATGCCAAAGATACCGATCGGCTTACCCAGCAGCATGCCAAAATACACGCCGAGCGTCACCGGGTCGGTGAGCAGCGTGCTCATGTCCACGCCCACCAGGCGAACCTGCGCGTTGACAAACGCAAAGATCGGCAGGATCACAAAGTTAACCGGCGTGGAGATCAGACGCTCCATGCGGATGAGCGGCGGGGTCACGCGGTGCATGACGCGCTCGACCCTGGTGGTCGAGACGGTAAAGTCATGCTGGCCCAAGATGTGCGCCTCGTCGTCGTAGCGGTCGTCGAGCAGCGGCAGGCACTCGCCCAACCAATCGGTGAGGCTATCGAGCTTGACGCCGCACTTGGCCGGGATGGTAAAGGCCAAGATGACGCCAGCAAGCGTGGCATGTACGCCGCTCTTGAACATGCAGAACCACAGCAGCAGGCCCAGCACCGAATACGGGGCGAGACGGTAGA
>USNX01000174.1 GCA_900556205.1 uncultured Collinsella sp. | reverse complement strand
CGTCGGGGTTGACCGGGGTAAAGCCGGGGCGCGTGGACTCGCCGCCCACGTCGATGATGTCGGCGCCGGCGTCGAGCATCGCCAGGCCGTACTCGATGGCGGCATCGGGGTCGAAGTGCTCCCCGCCATCGCTAAACGAATCGGGCGTCACGTTGAGGACGCCCATGATGCGCGGACGGTCAAAGCTGAGCTCGTACTTTCCGCACCGCCATGTCTTGCTGTCGTTCGCCATGAACATCCTCCTAAAATGCCCACGCCGCCGAGCTTGGGGAGCTGGCGGCGGGGTCGCTTTGCACTCAGTCTTTCTATTGTATCCGCGCGCGCGGGCTAGAACGCAAACGCGGCCGCGATGTCGCAAGAAATCAGCAGGTCGGCATTTGCATCCTGATCGGTGGGAGCAAGGTTGCATATGGCCAGCGTATCGCCGGTAAAGTATCGCGTAAGGCCTGCCGCCGGATACACCACGAGCGAGGTCCCGCCTACAATGAGGGCATCGGCCGCGGCGATGGCGGCAACGGCACCGGTCAACACATGCTCGTCGAGCGGCTCTTCGTAGAGCACTACATCGGGCTTGATGCGGCCGCCGCACGCGGGGCACGCAGGCACGCCCGCGGCATCCTCGTGCTCGCGCGAGCAAATCCACTCGGCGCTATAGACCGCGCCGCACGACTGGCAAATGTTGCGATGAACCGATCCGTGCAGCTCGAACACGCGCTGCGAGCCGGCCGCCTGGTGCAGACCGTCGATATTTTGCGTCACCACGGCGTCGAGCTTGCCGGCGCGCTCCAGCTCGGCCAGCTTGGTGTGGCAGCGGTTGGGCTTGGCGCCAAGCGCGATCATCTTGGTGCGGTAAAAGTCGAAGAACTCGGCAGGATGCGCCTCGTAAAAGCTATGCGACAGCATGGTCTCGGGCGGATAGGCAAACTGCTGGTGATACAGGCCGTCCACGCTGCGGAAATCGGGGATGCCACTTGCCGTGGAAACACCAGCGCCGCCAAAGAAGACCACGCGCTTGTGGGTGTCAAACAGATCCGCCAGGGCGGCGGAGGCCTGCCTGGGGTCCGATATTGCCTGAGTCATATGAGTCCCCCGTCCTTGTTAATCGGGCAGCGTTGAGCGACGTCCCAGCATGCAGCCTTTAAGTCAGCATGCACGGAGCCCACCCCGCCCTTATTGCGTTAATCTTAAGCCTGCCAACCCCGTCGAAAGGACACCATGCCTCAGACTTACACCTTTGCCTCGTGGAACGTTAACGGCCTGCGCGCCGTGCTCAAAAAGGACCCGAGCTTTATTCAGATCGCGCAAGAACTCGACGTCGATATCTTGGCGCTGCAAGAGACCAAGTTGCAAGAAGGCCAGGTGCAGGTCGACCTGCCCGGCTATCACCAAACCTGGAGCTACGCCGAGCGTAAAGGCTATTCGGGCACTGCGGTCTTTAGCCGCCAGGAACCGCTGCGCGTGCTGCACGCCGACGCGCTGCTACCCTACGCCGGCGAGGGCGAGGCGGCCGAGCTCGTCGCCCAAGCCGCAACCGAGGGCCGCGTCTGCACGCTGGAGTTCGACAAGTTTTGGTTTGTGGATGTCTACACGCCCAACGCGCAAAATGAGCTCGCGCGCATCGATGTGCGCATGGCCTGGGATGATGCCTATCGCGGCTTTTTGAGCGCGCTTGAGCGCGAGACCGGCAAGCCCGTCGTAACCTGCGGCGACTTTAACGTGGCGCACGAGGAAATCGACCTTAAGAACCCCAAGTCCAACCGCGGCAACGCCGGCTTTTCGGACGAGGAGCGCGGCAAGTTTACCGAGCTGCTCAACGCCGGCTTCACCGATACCTGGCGCGCGGCAAACCCCGACGTCGAGGGCGTCTACAGCTGGTGGAGTTACCGCTTTAATGCCCGCAAGAACAACGCAGGCTGGCGCATCGACTACTTCCTGGTAAGCGACGCAATCGCCGACAACGTACGCGACACCGGCATCCGCGGCGACATCTTTGGCAGCGATCACTGCCCCGTCACCCTCACGCTAGAGCTCTAGCCCCAAGTAATTCCTGGGGGACGGAGGAAAACAGATCATGTGACCCCTCTCCCCCTATAAGCTGCGGTGGAATAGTTCCTGTTTGGGCAGCAAATAGCCAAAAACGAGAACTATTCCACCGCAAGTTCGTGAGGAAACGCGAAATGCCCTACAGTCCGTATTTCACGACGACTCGGTTGATGCGGCGACACCAGGGCTTGTACAGGACGGCCAAAAACACGCAGGTCGCGAGTCCGTGCGTGATATCGAACGGTACGGCGGTAGCAAGACGCGCCACGGCTCCCGCCCACGTGAGCGGCTGCACAAAGCCGATGATGTCGTAGGCGTTGATTACAACTCCGTAGAGCAGGCCCGACGCAAAGCCGTACGCCATCAGCGCCGGCATGCGCACGGTTCCATCCGCACGGTCAAACGCACCCGCATGCGCCAGCACGCCGCCAACATAGCCAACCAGACCCCAGGCATACATCTGCCACGGCGTCCACATGCCCTGCCCAAAAAAGAAATTGCTGGTCAGCGCCGCCAGCGCGCCAACCATAAAACCATTGCGGCGACCAAGCGTCGCCCCCGCGATAATGGCGATGGCGCTCACCGGTTTAAAGTCGGGAATGGGCCCAAACAGGATGCGCCCCGCCGCCGCCAGCGCCGCCAGCACCAGCGTGGGCATAATCTGGCGCAAACCCGGACGAGATGCCTCGTAACCCGCAAAGAACAGTGCAAGCACCAGCGCCACCACAACCAGCATGGCCAACGCTGCCTGCCCAACACCCGACAGCAACGCCGCAGCCATCACCGCCGGCACCGCCAACAACAGCGGGACCTCCAGTTTTGCAAGCAAGCGCGAGAAACGACAGTCCGTCATCCCATCACGCCCTATAGAACACGTTGTCGGCAAAGAAGTCGGCCGGGGGCTCCATGCAGGCAATCTCGCCGTCAAACATCATGGCGACGTCGTCGGCTACCTGCTCGGCAAAGTCCAAATCGTGCGTAGCCATGATGACGGTGCCGCCAGCCTTCACATGGTCACGCAGGGCGCGGGCGATGATGCGACGGCTCTCCAGGTCCAAGCCCTTCGTGGGCTCGTCGAGCAGCAACAGCTCCGGACCAATCAACAGCAGCTTTGCCAACGCGAGCAGCTGACGCTGACCACCCGAAAGATCGTACGGATGGCGCGCATCCAGGCCGTCCAATCCCAGCTGCGCCGCGCGCTCCCGCGCCACAGCCTCGTCATATCCGCAGGTCGAAGCCCATTCCATCAGCTCGTCGTGCACTGTCTCGGCGACCAGCAGGGCCTTGGGGTTCTGCGGCAGCAGCGCCGCCGAAGCCGCCCCGCGCACCATGCGCCCACGCTGCAGCTTAGCCGTCT
>USNX01000173.1 GCA_900556205.1 uncultured Collinsella sp. | reverse complement strand
TCTCACGGGCAGCGGGCAGCAGCGCATCCATCTGCTTAAGGCCGGCGTACATGTCGGCGAGTGCCTCGTAGCCCTCCTGCTGGTCGAGCAGCTCGGCGGCGATCAGAGCGCCGATACCCTGAGGTACCTCGGCCTGCGGCACGCCTTCGCCCCACGGATAGACCCAGGTGGCCCACTTGCCGTTGTCGATCTTGGAGCCCTCGCAGTCGGTCATGGCGACGACCTCGGCGCCGGCAGCCAACGCCATCTCGCAGCCGTCGACGACCTCCTGCGTGTTGCCGCTGTGGCTGCATGCAATAACGAGAGACTTCTCGCCAAGGCTCTTGGGGGCCATCAGGCAAAACTCGCGTGCCGTGTAGACCGTCGAGGAAAACGTGGTGGCCTCGCGCTTGAGCAGCTCGTTGGCCGGCATCAGGTCGATCATCGAACCGCCACAAGCGATCCAAAAGACGTTCTCGATCTTGCCCTTGCGCTCGATGATTTCCTGAACCAGATCATGTGCGTTCATCCTGATGTTCCTCCTTGTGGGGCAGCTTTGAGCGACGGCAGCTCGTACCTGTTGTCGTTCTATGTTGTCCTATTTATAACACGTGTAGCAACGCCCGTGAAGTCATTTCACCAAAGTTGTTCTATGTTGTTCTATCTATGGACGTTAGATGTCGAACACGTAGCGCGAGCCCACGATCTTTTGGCGTCCGAGCAGCAGGGGCCGCTCGTCCTCGTCGGTAAAGTACGCCTCCATATAAAAGAGCGGCTCGCCGACCGGCACCTCCAGCAGTGAGGCTGCCTGAACATCGGCAAGCGCAATCTCCACGGTACAAGGGTCGGACTTGAGCGGCGCGCGGCCCGAATGCTCGGCAACGAGTGCAAAGATGGAATTGTCCGTGAGGTCCTTGTCGGCAAGCGTCTGCAGGTAGGGATGGTCGGCCAGCACAAAGGCGTTGTTCTCGAGCATGACGGGCACGCCGTCTGCCGTGCGCACGCGCTCGACAACGATGAGCTCGCAGCCGGGCTCCACGCCAAAGAACGTCGCATCCTCGCGCGTCGCCGCGACCACCGTGCGCGACACCAGACGCGCACCCGGCACCATGTCGTTGGCAGCACAACCCTCAGTAAAGCTCTGGACGTCACCCTTCTGGCGAATCTTGCGCTTGAGCTTGGGCGCACACACAAAGGTGCCCCTCCCCTGCTGGCGGTTGAGATACCCCGCACGCGACAGCTCCTCGATGGCGCGACGCACGGTGACGCGCCCCACGCCGTAGGACTTCGCGAGCTCCATCTCGGAAGGAATGCGCGAGCCGGCCACGTACACGCCGCGCGCAATCTCGCCCTTTAGGTCGTCCATGACCTGCTGGTACAGTGGCACGGCGGACACCTCGGCGCGCTCGGAACGTTCGGTCTTGCTATCGGCTACCATCGTTACGCTCCATCCCGCGCATGCTCGGACTCAAATTCTTCAATCGCCGCCATAAACTGCTCGCCAAAGGCGTCGGCCTTTTTCTCGCCAATGCCGTTGACCTGGATCAGCTCGTCGCGTGTCTGCGGGCGCAAGCGGCACAGGCCGCGCAGGGCCTTGTCGGAAAAGACCATGTACGGCGCCATCTCCAGCTCGGTCGAGATCTCCTTGCGCAGGGCACGCAGACGCTCGAACAGCTCAGCATCGTCGCCAACGCGCGGGCGCTCATCCAGCTCGGCCTCCTCGCGCAGCAGATCGACGGCACGGCGGGCGCGGGCCGAGGCCTTGCGCTTGGACGCGCGACGCTTAACGGTAAAGGCGAACGCCTCGTCCTCGACCTCGCCGGCACGCGGACCCAGCCCCACGACCGGGTACTGCCCCTGCGAGGTGGCCAAATAACCACGGCCGCACAGCTGGCCGATGATGTCCTTGATGCGCCCGACCGATTCGCTCGACAGCTCACCGTAGCCGCGGTCCTCGTCCAGATGCATCTGGCGAATGCGCTCGGTGTTGCCGCCGTGGAGCACATCGGCGATCAGCGACTTGCCAAAGCGCATGGGACGCGTGGCCACATAGCGCACAGCGGCGCGGGCCATATCGGTGACGTCCTCGACCTCGAACTGCGTGAGACAGTTGCTGCAGTTGCCGCAGCCCTCGGCGTCGTCTGCCGTGCCGCCCGCGGCGGCTGCCGCATGCTCGGCCGCGGCCTCGTCGCCAAAGTAGCGCAGCATGTATTCGCGCAGGCAGCCGGTGGTATTGCAGTAGCCCTCCATCTGACTGAGCAGGCGATAACGGTTCTGGAGCGCCCACGCGCGCTGCTCGTCGTCGAGCGCCTCGTCGGCCGCATCGCCGCGGTCGATCAGAAAGCGGCGCATGCGAAAATCGTTACCGTTCCACAGCAAGTGGCAGCTGGCCGGGTCGCCATCGCGGCCAGCGCGGCCCGCCTCTTGGTAGTATGCCTCGATGCTCTCGGGCACGTTGTTGTGAATCACGTAGCGCACGTTGGGCTTGTCGATGCCCATGCCAAAGGCGTTGGTAGCAACCATCACCTGGATGTCGTCGTCGATAAAGGCGCGCTGGCTTTGGCGGCGGGCGTCATTACCCATGCCGGCATGGTAGCGGCCAATGCGAATGCCGCTGGGGCCCAGCGCTTCGGCAAGCTCACCTGCCAGTGCATCGACGGTCTTGCGGGTCGAGCAATACACGATACCGCTCTCGCCCGAATGCGCAATCACATAGTCGCGCACCCACGCTGCCTTGGCTTTGTCGCCCATCTCCTCGCAGCCAAAGTAGAGGTTCTTGCGATCGAAGCCCGTCACCACCGTCGCAGGGTTTTGCAGGCCGAGCATCTGCTGGATATCGGCGCGTACACGCTCGGTCGCCGTGGCGGTAAAGGCCGCCACGATGGGGCGCCGCGGCAGCGAATCGATAAACTCACGAATCTGCAGGTAAGCGGGACGAAAATCCTGGCCCCACTGGCTCACGCAGTGGGCCTCGTCAATGGCAACGAGCGGCACGCCAATGCCGCCGTCCGCCGCAGCTTCCTGCGCAAAGGCTAAAAAACGCGGCTCGAGCAGGCGCTCGGGCGCCACATACATAAGCTGATAGCGGCCCTCGCGCGCCCGCTTGAGCACGGTGTTTTGCTGGGCCGGAGTAAGACTGGAGTTGAGATAGCTGGGGCGCGCACCCGCCGCGAGCAGCGCGCGGGTCTGGTCCTCCATAAGCGACAGCAGCGGACTCACCACAAAGGTGATGCCGGGCAGCATAAGCGCAGGCACCTGGTAGCAAATGGACTTGCCGGCGCCTGTGGGCATAACGCCGAGCGCATCGCGGCCGGCAAGAATCGCATCCACCATGCGGTCCTGCCCCGGGCGAAACGAGGTGTAGCCAAAATAGGCGCCGAGCGTGTCGAGCGCCATCTGCTGCATGCTATCGGTCATGGTTTCCTAACGTCAGAAT
>USNX01000172.1 GCA_900556205.1 uncultured Collinsella sp. | reverse complement strand
AGCAGCGCCTGTGCATCGCGCGCACGCTGGCGCTCAACCCCGACGTGATCTTGTTCGACGAGCCCTGCTCGGCGCTCGACCCCATCTCGACGCTGGCGATCGAGGACCTGATGTCATCGATCGTTGCCGACCGCGCCATCGTCATCGTGACGCACAACATGGAGCAGGCGTCGCGTGTGTCCAACCGCACGGCGTTCTTCTACATGGGCGATATGGTCGAGTACGACGAGACTGACGAGATTTTCCAACGGCCCAAGGATAAGCGGCTGAATGATTACCTCACCGGCATGTTCTCCTAGTCCGGGACATGCTTGAGGCCCGCGGCGGCCACGGTTGCCACGGGACTGATTGGAGAGGCGGGTCATCTCTTTTGGGAGATGGCCCGCCTTTTTGTGTCGTGTGCGGCCCGCCTTTTCGCTGCTATTATGGACAACGTTGAATTTCTACGAAGGAGCAGGGCATATGGCGATTCTTTTGGGATGCGATTCCGTCAGCCTAGAGTTTCCCACCAAGCATATTTTCGATAGCGTGACGCTCGGCGTGGGTGAGGGCGACCGTATTGGTATTGTCGGTAAAAACGGCGACGGCAAGTCGACGCTGCTGAGCGTGCTCGCCGGCACGCTGGAGCCCGACGACGGCCGCGTGACGCATCGTCGCGGCACCACGATCGGCCTGCTCGGCCAAAAGGACCAGCTTGTCGACACCGACACCGTGCACCATGCCGTCGTGGGCGACACGCCCGAGTATGAGTGGGCGTCGAGCCCCCGCACGCGCCAGATCCTCGCCGGTCTCATTAGCGATGTGCCCTGGGAGGGCACGGTGGGCGAGCTTTCGGGTGGCCAGCGCCGCCGCGTGGACCTCGCGCGCCTGTTGATCGGCGACTACGACGTGCTCATGCTCGACGAGCCCACTAACCATCTGGACATGCGCACCATCAACTGGCTTGCACGCCATCTTAAGGCTCGCTGGCAGCGCGGCCAGGGTGCCATGCTCGTGGTCACGCACGACCGCTGGTTCTTGGACGAGGTCTGCACCAGCATGTGGGAGGTCCACGACGGCCAGGTCGATCCCTTCGAGGGCGGCTATTCGGCATACATCCTGCAGCGCGTGGAGCGCGACCGCATGGCCGCCGTTACCGAGGAGCGCCGTCGCAACATGGCGCGCAAGGAGCTCGCGTGGCTGAGCCGCGGTGCCCAGGCTCGTTCCACCAAGCCCAAGTTTCGCGTGGATGCCGCTCGTGAGCTGATCGCCGACGTGCCGCCCGTGCGTGACGAGCTGGAGCTCAAGCGCCTCGCCGTGAGCCGCCTGGGCAAGCAGGTTATCGATGTGGTCGACGTGGACGCCGGCTATGCGGATACCGATGGCGCGCCCAAGCAGGTGCTCTCTGACGTGACCTGGCTCATTGGTGCGGGCGACCGCTATGGCCTTTTGGGCGAGAACGGTGCCGGCAAGTCGACGCTGCTCGACGTGATCCAGGGCAAGATTGAACCCACGCGCGGCCGCGTGAAGATTGGCCAGACAGTGCGCTTTGGCGTGCTGTCGCAGCAGCTCGAGGAGCTCGAACCCTACATGGACGACACGATCCGCGAGGTGCTCGGCAACTATAAGAAGTACTACGTCATCGACGGCAAGGAGACTTCGCCCGAGAAGCTCTGCGAGCGTCTGGGCTTTACGACGCAGCAGCTCTGGAGCCGCATCGGCGATCTTTCGGGCGGCCAGCGCCGTCGCCTGTCGCTGTTGCTGACGATTCTGGACGAGCCCAACGTGCTCATCCTGGACGAGCCCGGCAACGACCTGGATACCGACATGCTGGCGATTGTCGAGGATCTGCTCGACGGCTGGCCCGGCACGCTGATCCTGGTGACGCACGACCGCTTCTTGATGGAGCGCGTGACCGACCAGCAGTGGGCGCTGCTCGACGGCCACCTGACGCATATGCCCGGTGGCGTGGACCAGTACCTTCGCCTGTGCAACGCTACCGCCGAGGGCGAGCCCGTGGGCGCGCCGAGCGCCAAGACCGGCACGTTTGACACCGGTGCCGCGGCAGCTGCGGCCGAAAAGCCCAAGTCGAGCGGTCAGCCCAACGGCCTGTCCAACGCCGAGCGCCAGAAGCTCCGCCGCGAGGTGAGTTCGCTCGAGCGCAAGATGGAGACGCAGCGCACCCGCGTTGAGGAGGCCGAGGCAGCAATGGCCCAAGTCGATCCCACCAACTACACGGCGCTCGGCGAGCAGCAGGCAAAGATCGACGAGGCTCACGCCGCCATGGACGAGCTGGAGATGGCGTGGCTCGAGGCGAGCGAAAAGCTCGAGGGCGAGGAGTAGACGAGGATGATCAAAGCCGCGTTTTTCGATATCGACGGTACGCTGCTGAGCTTTAAGACCCACCGGATTCCGGCGTCGGCGCAGCAGGTGCTCGACAGCTTTCACGAGCAGGGGATCGCGTGCGTGATCGCCACGGGCCGTCCGACCTACCAGATGCCGGACTGGCTGTTCGACTTGGGCTGGGATGCGTACATTACGCTCTCGGGCCAGCACTGCTTTGATGCCGAGGGGGTTTACCGCAGCTGTCCGATCGATCCGGACGACGTTGCGGTGATCGTGGACCAGGTGGCCGAGGGGTGCTACGACTCGCTGTGCATGCAGGGCGAGAATTCGTTTGTGAACCGCCTGTCCGAGCGCGTGGTGACGGCCGGTAGCAACGCGGGAATCGTCTACCACGAGGAGCCGTTTGAGCACGCCTTTGACGCGCCGGTCTACCAGTTCTGCGCCTTTGTGGACCCGGCCGACGAACATATCGTGACCGACGCCGTGTCGCATTCGCTTACCACGCGCTGGTGCGACCTGTTCTGCGACATTATTCCCGCTAACGGCGGCAAGGACCTGGGCGTGGCGGCGACGCTCGAGCGGCTTGGTATCGACGCGAGCGAGGCGATTGCCTTTGGCGACGGCGAGAACGACCTGTCGATGTTTGCCGCCGTGGGCACGAGCGTGGCCATGGGCAACGCACAGGACACGGTGAAGGCTGCGGCGACCTATGTGACGACCGCCGTGGACGACGACGGCATCTACAACGCCGCGAAGCACTTTGGATTGATGTAACTGCGGGCCGGCACCCGGCGCCTGGGGACACTCCTTGCAGGGCGTCCCCATTTTGTTTTCATCCCGCACGTTTTGTGAAACACGGCTAACTTTTAGGCAAAGTAGTAAGACATGGGCAACTTTTGCGGTAAAGTAAATCAAGCAAAAGTATCCAAAGGCTAACTAGAAGCCATCGCGAAAGGCGGCCCATGGCCCTACGTGAATCCGGAGAAGACTATCTCGAATCGATCTACGTTCTGTCGGAACGTCAGGGCATCGTGCGCTCGATCGACGTTGCGGAGTACCTCGGCGTAACCAAGGCGAGCGTTTCCAAGGCCATGGCG
>USNX01000171.1 GCA_900556205.1 uncultured Collinsella sp. | reverse complement strand
GGATGAGCTTGCGCGCCGTCTGCATGCCGAGGGTCGCATCGCCGCCGTCGTCGGTCGCGTGTGCGAGCCGGTGCCAGGCGGTCCTGCCGTTCGCGTTGTGCATTAAGGAAAACCGTTTATGCGACCGCCTACTGTTCTGGGCGGTCCCTTTTGAAAGGAAAAACTATGTCTACCAAGATTGAAGTCAATGCCATGGGCGATGCCTGCCCGCTGCCCGTCGTCAAGACGCTCAAAGCTCTGAAGCAGCTCGATGGCGAGGGCACCGTCGTGACCTCGGTCGATAACGAGACCGCCGTCAAGAACATCTCCAAGATGGCGCAGGAGAAGGGTTGCACGGCCTCGGTCGAGAAGGTTTCTGACGCCGAGTGGCACGTGACCGTGGCGACCTCTGGCGCCGTTGCCGTGGCCGATCCCGAGCAGGATGGCGCTGTCTTCTGTAATGCCAGCGCCGGCAAGGGCAAGCTCGTCATTTCCGTCTACACCGACTGCATGGGCCGCGGCGACGATGAGCTGGGCCACAAGCTCATGAAGGCCTTCATCTTTGCCGTGACGCAGCAGGAGGAGCTGCCCGCGACTATGCTGTTTTACAACGGCGGTGCCAAGCTCACCGTCGAGGGCTCGCCGGTGCTCGATGACCTGAAGGGCTTGGCGGAGCAGGGTGTCGAGATTCTCACCTGCGGTACCTGCCTGGACCACTTTGGCATTAAGGACCAGCTTGCGGTGGGCGAGGTCACCAACATGTACGTGATCGTGGAGAAGATGGAGCAGGCCGTGCGCGTCGTGCGCCCGTAGCGTATTGGTTGGAGTTGCCATGAGGGAGAAGCGCCCGGCGCTTGTCATCACGTTTCCCACCACGGCGGCCGCCATGGGTTGCGAGTCCCTGTGCATCGAGCGCGGTCTTCCCGGGCGGACGATTCCCGTGCCCGGGGAGGTCGCTGCCGGCTGCGGTTTGGCGTGGAAGGCGTTGCCTGTCGATGAGGAGCTGCTGCGCGGCGAACTCGCCGCGGCGGGCGTTCCCACTGAGGGCTATACCGTGATTAATATGTGGGAGGTCGTGCGATGATCTACCTGGATAACGCGGCGACGACCATGCACAAGCCGCAGACGGTCATCGATGCCGTGACGCAGGCGATGTGCTCGCTCGGCAATGCTGGGCGCGGTGCCACCTCGGGTGCGCTCGATGCGGCACGTACCATCCACGGCTGCCGCGCCAAGCTTGCGCGCTTGCTGGGCTGCCCGCGTGCTGACCATGTTTGTTTTACGCCCAACTCCACCGCGGCGCTCAACACCGTCATCAATGGCGTGGTGCGCCCCGGCGACCGTGTGGTCACAACGGTGCTCGAGCACAACTCCGTACTGCGTCCGCTCAACCGCCTGGCGGCAGAGCAGGGTGTGACGGTTGAGCATGCGGGCTGTGATACCAACGGCGTGCTCGACTACGACGAGCTCGAGCGGCTTGTCACGCCCGGTACGCGTGCTGTGGTGGTGACGCACGCCTCCAATGTGACCGGCAACGCGGTCGACATTGCGCGCGTGGCTGCCATCGCGCATGCGGCCGGCGCGCTGGTGATCGTCGATGCTTCGCAGTCTGCCGGCACGGCGAAGATTGACATGGATGCCATGGGGCTCGACGTCGTGTGCTTTACCGGTCACAAGGGGCTCATGGGTCCGCAGGGGACCGGCGGCCTGGCCGTGGCGGAGGGCATTGACGTGGCTCCGTGGGCCATGGGCGGCACGGGCGTGCACAGCTTCGATGCGCTGCAGCCGCTTGGGTGGCCCACGCGCCTTGAGGCGGGCACGCTCAACGGTCATGGCATCGCGGGACTTTCCGCTGGTCTCGACTTTATCGAGGCCCAGGGTGGGGTCGAGGCGATTGCTGCCCACGAGCGTGCGCTCGCTGATCGCTTCCTTGCCGGTGTGCGCAAGATTCCGGGGATTAAGCTCTACGGTGCCTTTGACCAGCAGGCGCGCTCTGCGATTGTGTCGCTCAACGTAGCCGATATCGACTCTGCCGAGATCTCGGATGCGCTCATGCAAGGGTGGGGGATTTCGACGCGCCCCGGCGCCCATTGCGCCCCGCTCATGCACCGTGCGCTGGGGACCGAGCGCCAGGGCGTCGTCCGCTTCTCGTTTGGGTATTTCAACACTACCGAAGAAGTCGACACGGCTATCGATGCTCTGTGCGATTTAGCCTGCTAAAGCTGCTAGACCGTTTATACTTGCGGGACGGGTGTATTTGCCCGTCCCGTTTTTGTTTCGACCCGAAAGGTGTGCCTATGGCCTCATCCGCTCCGCGCGGCCTGCGCTCCGACCATGTCGTTACCGTCGGCATTGCGCTGTTCTCGATGCTCTTTGGCGCCGGTAACCTCATCATTCCGCCGTTGCTGGCGCTCCAGGCCGGCACGGCCACACCGCTTGCCATGGTTGGCTTTTTGATTGCCGCCATCGGCCTGCCCGTCATGGGCTTTATCGCCGTGGCGCTTGCCGGAACGGCGCGCGAGCTTGCCGGCCGCGTGCACCCCAAGTTCGGTGAGTTCTTTGTCGCGGCGGTGTATCTGGCCATTGGCCCGTGCCTGGCCATTCCGCGTACGAGCTCCACGGCCTTCGAGATGCTGGTGCCGCTGCTGCCCGAGGGCGTTTCGCTTGGCACGGCTCGTCTGGTGTTTGCCGTTGGCTTCTTTGTCGTCGCGTTTGTGCTCACGCTGCGTCCGGGTGTCATAACACGCGTGCTCGGCCGCATTACGGGCCCTGCGCTCATTGCGCTCATCGTGCTGGTTGTGGGTGCTGCCGTGATCTCGCCGCTGGGACCCGCTGCCGCGCCTCAGGCTCCCTACGATGCAGGCGCTGCCGTGCAGGGCTTTTTGACCGGCTATCAGACCATGGACCTGCTCGCGTCGCTCGCCTTCGGCATCATCATCGCCGAGACCATCCACGAGCTGGGTGTTACCGATGACAAGCGCGTGGCCTTTGAGATTTCGCGTTCCGGCGTTATCGCCGGCGTGCTCATGGCCATCATCTACTGTGGCTTGGGCCTTGCCGGAATGCAGCTCGGCACCGTGATGCCCGACGCCACCAACGGCGCCGCCATCCTTGCCCGCTCTGCCTCCATGCACTTTGGCCTTGCCGGCACGGTCGTGGTCTTCGCCATCTTCTTCCTCGCCTGCATGAACGTGTGCATCGGCCTCATCAGCTGCTGCTCGCGCTACTTCTGCGAGACGTATGTGGTTAAAGGGGGAGCGGAGGCTTCCGAGGAGGCCATGCGCCGTCCCTTTGCGGTTCTCGCCTTTGTGTTCGCAGCGTTTTCGTGCGTGCTCTCCAACGTGGGCCTCGACGTGATCCTTATGTTCTCGGTGCCCATGCTTAACGCCTTGTATCCCGTCGCCATCGTGCTGGTTCTCATGGGTTTGGTACACGGCTTTTGCG
>USNX01000170.1 GCA_900556205.1 uncultured Collinsella sp. | reverse complement strand
TCGGCGGGCAGGCCCCAGCTGGCCAGCAGCTCCAGGCCCTCGGGCGAGTCAAAGACCTCATGCGCGCGGTGAATCCAGCACGAATCGACACCCAGTGCATAGGCGGCGTTGAGCAAGTTGCCCATGGCGAGCGAGCCGTCTTCCAGATGTGTGGGCACGCTGCGGTCAACCAGCACCACCACAACGGTATTGGCGCCATAGAAGGGGTCGCTGTTGCTGCCCATGACCTGGGCGTTGAGCTGTGAGAGACGCTCGACGGTCGCGGGGTCGGTGACGGCGACAAACGTCACCGGCTGGCGGCCCATGCCGCTCGGTGCATATTGGCCGGCTTCGATAATACGTGCAAGCTTTTCGGCCTCGACGGGACGATCGCTGTAGTTGCGGCAGCTGCGGCGGTGAATGAGTGCTTCGATAGTCTCCATGGTGTCTCCTTGCGGTGGCGTTGCAGATGCCCCGTTCATACCCGTCGGGCTTAAACGATAGACGGTCAATTGCCCGGCCAAAAGGATAGATTCCAATTGGGAAAGTAGGTTTGCATAAAAGTACCTTCAGAATGTGACAAACAAATGGGATGGTTAAACGTTTTATCCCGTCTACCCTGCGGTTTTTTACCACTTGCCTAAATGACGAACGCATAACCTCTGATAAAGGTTTTACTAAAGGAGCACCAACGTTTATCAATGCGCCGTGGTGGCGCCGGGCCAGGAGGTAACATCATGTTCCAGGCTGGAGATGTCGTCGAGACCGACTTCGAAGGATTTCTGAAGCTGCTGCGTTCCAAGACGCGCGCTTTCGTGTCGATTAACGATCACGAGTACTACATCACGCACACCGATGGCTATTGGCGTGTTCAGGATTGCGAGGCCCTCAACGATAAGGGCCACTTTACTGACTGCTCCGAGCTGGTCAACACGGTCTGCGAGGTCGTCGAACTGCCGTGGATCTGCGGCAAGAGCCTGCACGACAGCTTCTCGGGCGCTACGGTCTATGAGGCCGTCGCCGCTTAACAGGCAATAAAACCCGATTTTCACGTGACCGCTGGCGCCGCCCCCGCGCCGGCGGTCTTTTTCTGCCGATAGGCCATAAAAGTGCAAGCATTTGCGGAGAGCCTGTTGACGATAGTCAAAACTCGGACTAATCTAGAGATACAAAATTGGTCAAAAATCGGACAATTGAATGGTGGGATAGATGAATAGTGCGGTTACGCTGGTCGACTTCGATCGGTTGCTCAATGGACTCGACCATATCTATTCGGAGTTCTCGCGCGCCTGCGGCCTTTCGGACTGCGCTTACTGGATGCTCGTCGATACCAGCACGGCGGGCGGCAGTATTGCCGTAAGCCGTCTGACAAGTGAATGGTTCTACAGCAAGCAGACCATCAACTCGGCAATTAAAACCTTGACGGCGCGGGGCTTCGCAACGTTGGAGTTTGCCGAAGGCAGTCGTAAGAACAAGGTTGTGAGCCTGACCGAAGAGGGCAGGCGATTTGCCGAGCGTTATGCGCTGCCGGCACTCAAGGCCGAGCAGCGAGCCTTTGGCGCGCTTGAGCCATGTGAGCAGCGCGAGATTATGCGCTTGATCGGCAAATTCTCTCAGGTGCTCGGCGATGAGTGCGATGCCTTTAAGCAGCATATCGCTGCCGAGAGCCAAGCCGAGAATCAAGGTGAGGGGGAGTCGTGCGACTGTTAATGAGGTTTCTAAAGCCATATCGAGGGCTTGTCGCAGTGACGCTGCTGGTGCTGCTGGTGGATAACGTCGGTACGCTGTTGGTTCCCACGATGCTGGCGAACATGGTCAACACCGGTATTACCACGGGCGATGTTGACTACATTTTACGCAACGGCCTATACATGTTTATCGCGACCAGCATGGCTAGCGGCGGCACGGTGCTGGGCTGCTATCTTTCGGCGCGCCTGGCCGCCAACGTGGCTTGCGATATCCGCAATGCCGTGTACGACAAATCGCTCGAGCTCGCGGCCAGCGATTTTGAGCGCTTTGGCACCGGATCGATGATCACCCGCTCGCTCAACGACATCAACGTGATTCAGCAGGCGATTCTGCAGACGATTCAGCTGGTGCTGCCCGTGCCGTTTTTGGCTGTGGCGGGCATCATCTTTGCCTGGTTTATCGATCCTGCCATGGGCACGCTTCTGGGCGTAGTCGTTGCGATTGTGCTGGTGGCGGCGGTCTTTACGGTTGCCAACGCGGCTCCGATCTTTATGCGCTTGCAGAGCTTTATCGACCGCATGAACGTGGTGCTGCGCGAAAACATCGTGGGCGTGCGCGTCATCCGTGCGTTTAACAAGGAGCGCCACGAGGAACGGCGTCTGGACGAGGTGTTTAGCGAATACGCCGCCAACGCCATCAAAGTCAACCACCTGTTTGTGGGCCTCGACAGCTCAAGCTTCTTTTTGATGAACATCGCCGAGGTGGCGGTGCTGTGGGTGGGCGGCAACCGCGTAGGCGCCCACGCCATGCAGATTGCGAGTATCTCGGCGGTGCTGGAGTATGCAATTCTGATCCTGTTCTTTGTGATGATGGCCCAGATGGTGGTGCTGACGCTTCCGCGTGCTGCCGCGTGCCTGAACCGTGCGCAGCAGGTGCTGGAGATTGAGCCGAGCATCGTCGATGGCGGGCGTACGCTTGATGCGGCCGCGTCCGACTCAAAGGACGGGGCCGATGTGGTCGCCGTGTTCGATCATATGTCGTTTCGCTTTGACGACGCCGACGAGGACACCCTGTGCGACCTGAGCTTTGCCTGCCGTCGCGGTCAGACGACTGCGATCGTTGGCTCGACAGGCTCGGGCAAATCGACGGTGGCAAAGCTTCTGCTGCGTTTCCACGATGCCACCAAGGGCTCCATTCGCCTGAATGGTGTGGACCTGCGCGAGCTTACGCAAGACGAAATCCGCGGGCGCATTGCCTATGTGCCGCAGAAGGCGTGGCTGTTCTCGGGCACGGTGGCGAGCAACCTTCGCTTTGGTAACGAAGGCGCGACCGAGGGCGACATGCTTCACGCGCTTGAGGTTGCCCAGAGCACCTTTGTACTCGACCAACCGCAGGGGCTCGATACCCCGGTTGCCCAGGGCGGTACGAACTTTTCGGGCGGCCAGCGCCAGCGTTTGGCAATCGCCCGTGCGCTCATGAAGCATGCCGATCTATATATCTTCGATGACAGTTTTTCGGCCCTGGACTTTAAGACCGATGCCGCCCTGCGTCATGCGTTGCAAGACGAGACGCGTGACGCTGCGGTGCTCATCATCGCGCAGCGCATCTCGACGATCTTGCACGCCGACCAGATCGTCGTGCTCAAGGATGGCGAGGTTGTGGGTCTGGGCACGCATGGCGAGCTTATGGAAACCTGCGAGGTGTACCGCGCCATCGCGGAATCGCAGATGAAGGGAGGTGAGTAGCATGACCGAGG
>USNX01000169.1 GCA_900556205.1 uncultured Collinsella sp. | reverse complement strand
CGCACCGGATCGATCGGCTCATGCGTGGGGCCGGCGGTTATGACAATGCGTTTGCCCGCGAGATCGCGCGGTGCGGGGTCGAGCACCTCGCAGATGGCTTCGACAATGTCCTCGGGCTCGCTCATGCGTCCCGTGTCCACGTCGCCGCAGGCAAGGTAGCCGCTGCCGGGTCCCACCACATGGACGCCACGGTCGCGCAGCGTGGCCATGTTGGCCTGCGTCGCCGGCGCCTTCCACATGCCGTTGTTCATGGCGGGTGCAATCACGATGGGTCGCGGCGTGGCAAGCAGCGTGGTGGAGATGAGGTCATCGGCGATGCCGTTGGCCATCTTGGCGATGATATTGGCCGTCGCGGGCGCCACGACCACCAGGTCGGGCTCCTGCGCAAGCGAAATGTGGTGGATGGGGTCGGAGGGGTCGTCGAACAGACCTACGGCGACGGGCTCGTTGGTGAGCGCACGGAAGGTGAGCGGCCCCACGAACTCCGTGGCATGCTCGCTCATAACGACCTTGACGCGCGCGCCACGCTTTTGCAGCAGGCGCACGATATTGCACGACTTATAGGCGGCGATCCCGCCGGTAATGCCCAGCAGGATCGTTTTTCCCTCAAGTTGCATTGAATTGTTGGGTGCCGCCGTCATCGTTAGGCTTCCTTACTGGGGAGCACGAGCAGGCGGTGGCAGTACGGGCAGTGCGTAATTTCACTACCGTCGTGGTTGAGGTCGCTCATGGACGACGCCTGCAGCGCGGTGTGGCAGACCGTGGGGATGTTGCCCTTGATGGTTTCGACGGCCAGGCCGCGGAACTGCTTGAGCAGGCGTTCGTAGTCGGTGAGCACGTCGGTCGGCAGCGTGGCGGCAAGCGCGGTGCGTTCCTTGGTGGCGGCATCGATCTGAGCCTGCAGATCGGTAGCCTTGGCGCGGGCAGCCTTGGTATCGGCCTTCACACCCTCCTCGAACTTGGCGATGATGGCCTGCGCGCGAGTCTCGCGGTCGAGCGCCTCCTTATGGGCGACGACGACGTCCTTGCGGGTGTGCTCGATCTTGTCCAGGCGTTTGGCCAGGGTAGCGAGCTCGTTTTCCAGATCCTGGACCTCGCGGTAGTCAGAGCCGTCGACGTGGCGCTTCTTGGCGGCCTCGATGGCGTTGTTGGTCTGGATCTCGGTGGTGTTGAGATCATCCAGCTCAATATCCAGGTCCTTGCGCTGAGCATAGAGCTTGGTCATCTCGGACTTAAGCTTAACGTAAGTCTTGCGCTTGGAGGCGAGCTCCTTGAGCTCCGGCATATTGGAAAGTTCGCTCTTGTTGCGGGCGAGCTCCAAATCGATCTGTTGCAGCTTGAGTAGCGTAGCGCCGGCGCTCATAAGTTCTCTCCTTTTGTCACAGTCCACCATTGGCAAGGGTTCAGTATTGTAATCGCATGACGGGGGTCAACCCCGGCGTCAACTGCAGAGTTCATCAAGATATCCACGAACGGCTCTTCGGAGCGGTCGTGGCCGAGTAGGATCACGCCCAGGCCACGTAAGGCAAGGTCCTGCGCCACGTGGTAGCCGGCTTCTCCAGTCACAATTACATCTGCGCCTGCGGCGATGGCAAGCTCTCCAAAATCGCCGAGGGAGCCGCCCAGAATGGCGACGGTGCGGCACGGGCGCTCGGCATCGCCCCATACGCGCGGGTCGCTGCCGAGCGCCGTGGCGGCACGGTTGGCGAAATCGCGCAGGTTGCAGGCGTCGTGGAGGGTCGCGAGCGCGCCCAGACCGGTGAGCTCAGGCTCGTCCACATGCTCCAGCGAGCTCATGGGCTCAGCGCCCAGCAACTCACTCAGGCGAACGCGCGCTTCGTGCGAGCGATCCAGGTTGGTATGGAGCGAGATAATGCTCACGCCGCAACGAGCTGCCTCGTACAGCGCAGCGCTACACTGTGGGCGCGCGGAATCGGCCGGACAAAAGGCCTCGGGCGCTTTGATGTAGATGGGATGATGCGTCAGCAGCACGTTGGCGCCGGCCTCGAGAGCGCGGTGCACGTTGGCTTCGGTTGCGTCGAGTGCACAGGCAACACCGGTGATCTCTGCAGCGGGATTACCCACAGATAGCCCAACATGATCCCAGCCCTCGGCATCCGCCTTTGGGTAGCGTGCCAGCAGCGCACGTTCAAGCTCGGCGACGATCATGCGGCACCTACGATCGAGAGCAGCGTCTGGGCAAAGTCGTCCAGATCGCCCGGATTCACGCGGTCATCGAAGGAAATACGCAGTGCGCCCAACGCCTTCTCGCGACCGATGCCCATGGCGCTGAGCACGTGGCTCGGATCCATGTTGCCGCTCGAGCAAGCCGATCCGGCCGAAACCTCAAAGCCGGCGGCATCGAGCTTGATGATGAGCTCCTCGGAGTCCATGCCGTCGACGTAGATCGAAACCATGCCCGGCAGACGATCTGCCTGCGCGTAGTCGCCCATCGTAGCGTGAATGCAAGGATGGGCCGTAAGTGTGGCGTAGAGCTTATCGGACAGGGCCTGCAGCATCGCGCGCTCCCGGCCTACATTCGGCAGCAGTACGGAAGCGGCAGCGGCAAAAGCCAGCTGCGTGCGCAGATCCTGCGTACCGGCGCGACGGCCGGCTTCCTGTCCACCGCCAAAGATTCGGGGGCGCAGCGGCGTGCGGTTCTTAAGGTAGAGCGCGCCGGATGCCACAGGGCCGCCGATCTTGTGCGCGGCAACGGTCATGGCATCGACGCCCAGCTCGGTGACATCGAGCGGAATATGCAAGTAGCCCTGGATGGCATCGGTATGAAACAAGGCGCCGGCAGCATGTGCGGCGGCGGCCAGCTCGCGGATGGGCTGCACCACGCCGGTCTCGTTGTTGGCGACCATAATGCTCACAAGCGCCACGTCGTCGCCGAGCAGCTCCGTGAGCGCAGCGGGCTCAATGTATCCTGCGCGGCAGGGCTGTACCAGGTCGACGGTAAAGCCGGCGGCACGCAGCAGTGGCAGGTTATCCAGAATCGAATCGTGCTCGATGGCCGAAACGATGACACGATCGAGTTTGCGATCGCGCTGACGGGCGCCCTCGGCAAGACCGAGCAGCGCCAGCTGGTTGGCCTCGGTGCCGCCGTTGGTAAGGATGATCTCGGACGGGCGAACGCGTGCGCCAAAGCTACGGGCGATCTCGCGACGGGCGACTTCAAGGCGTGCGGCGGCCTTGCGGCCGAGCGAATGCAGCGAGTTGGGGTTGACGCCGGCAAGCTCGCTGTCGTCATATTCGCGCTGCGCAAGGAGCGCCTCGGCGCGCATGGGCGTCGAGGCGGCATAGTCAAGATTCACGGGTATGCGGTTTTGACCTGCGGTCATAAGGGTTTATGCCTCCTGTGCAGCCTCGTTGCCCAGCTTCTGCAGCAGCGCAACCTCGGCAGCGGGATCTTCGGACTTAAATACGGCGGAGCCGGCTACGAGC
>USNX01000168.1 GCA_900556205.1 uncultured Collinsella sp. | reverse complement strand
ACGGCATGACCGACACCATGGGCCGTATGCACTCCGACGCCCAGTTCGCCGGTTCTTCCTCCGTGCCTGCGCACGTCGACATGATGGGTCTCATCGGCATGGGCAACAACCCCATGGTCGGTGCCACCGTCGCCTGCGCTGTCGCCGTCGAGGAGGCCCTCAAGGCCTAATCGCATCCGCGCGATGCTCATATAGTTGAGCTTTGGAGCCGCTACCCACCCGGGTAGCGGCTCATTTTCATTCGCAGGAATAGCTGATGCCGATATATCAGTTGCGGTGAAATACGGACCGATTAGCTCCCATACGAGCCAAAACAGTCCATATTCCACCGCAACTTATTGAGGGGATGCGATGGAGCGTCCAAGCGCCAGCGACGCCCACCTGCCATATCGGCCCTTTGCCGATTAACGGAATCTTTCCGGTGCCTTTGGCGAGCGCTCGTGCGACAATGCGCCGGACGAGAAAGGAATCCGATGGAATCGACTGATGTACTGGTAATTGGATCTGGCATTGCAGGCCTTTGCGCTGCCATCGAGGCGGCACGCGCGGGTGCAACAGTCACCGTGGCGAGCGCCGGCAAGACTATGAGCGGATCGAGCTTCTTCCCGGGCACCTGGGGCCTCGGCCTTATCGGGCCCGCCGACGCCGAAGACGAACAGGATCTCATCAACACCATCCAGGCCGTCGGTGGCGGCGTCGCCGACCCCGAGCTCGTCCAGACATTTGTCCACGGCATTCCTCAGGCGATCCACTGGCTCGAGGAGGACCTGGGTGTTGAGCTCCAGCGTCCGCAAAGCGCCGAGAGCGCCCAGCAAAAACAGTTTATCCCCTGCTTTGACCATAAGACGCGTATGTGGCGCGGTCTCACCCGCAAGCCCCTTGAGGACGCCCTGACAGCCCAGATTGAGTCACTTGGCATCCGTCTGCTCCCCCGCCATGAGCTTATCGACCTTATCGAGGGCGCAAACGACAGAATCTCCGGAGCCGTGCTCTATGACCGCACGAGCGAACGCCTCGTATCCATCGATGCCAAGGCAACGGTCATTGCCGCCGGCGGCACGGGCGGGCTGTTCGAGCGCAGTCTTACGTCTGCCGATGTGCTCAGCTTCTCTCAGGCCATTGCCCGCGCACATGGCGCAACGCTCACTAGTATAGAGTTCATGCAGATGATGCCCGGCTTCATTGAGCCCAAGCGCAACCTTGTCTTTAACGAGAAGACCTGGCGCTACGTCAAGTTCGATCAGCCGGTCGATATTGCTGGCGACAACCTAGACAGCCTGCTCGAGCAGCGCTCCGGATATGGTCCCTTTACTTCGCGCCTGGATTCTCGCGCTATAGACCTTGTCATTGACCAGGCGGGCACCGAGGGTCTAGCGCTGCATTACGACTTCCCCCGCGAGGATGTTCCCGAATTTGTGCAGACCTTTGCCACCTGGCTGCAAGACGAGCACGGCATAGCACCGACCGATGAGATGCGCGTTGCGATGTACGCCCACGCCGCTAACGGCGGTATTAAGATCGATAAGACTGCGCACACGGGCGTTGAGGGCCTCTACGCTTGCGGCGAGGCGACAGGCGGCATGCACGGCGCCGACCGCATTGGTGGCTTGTCAAGTGCCAACGGCATCGTATTCGGACGCATCGCAGGCGCATCGGCAGCCCTTGCAGCGCAGAAAGAGCCTGGGGCGGCCCTGAATGCGGATATCACCCTCCCCCAGTACGGCATTGCCACAACAGACGCCGAACACCTGACACGCAGCCTTAAGCACACGATGAGCACCTATTGCATGATAAACCGCACCGAGACGGGCCTATCCGAGGCACTACACGAGCTTGAGGGCTTGAAGACAGAGGCAACGACCTTGAGCACACAGAAAGCCCAGGACAGCGAAGTCGCAGCCCTCGCCCGCCTGCAATCGCAGATTCGACTAGCACAGGAAATGGTCAAAGCCATGCGCAAGCGAACTGAAAGCTTAGGTTCGCACTATCGAACGGACTAAACTGGACACCCATATAAAGCAGAACACAACTAATCGATATCTATGGGCCCCGTGAGCTCGAGGTGGCACGGGGCCTATTCGTGTCCGCACGGCAGCGTATTCTAATTCTGAATACAGAGCGGGCAAAGCCCGCACAGACAATAGACCAGCGAGGAGGAGATATGGACAGTAGTGATATCGAGAAGTGGCGTGTCAAACTTGATAGCTACGCCAATGTGGAAGACGGCGTTGAGTATTGGCTCGCACGCGATTTAATGGAACCCATGGGGTACACTCGATGGGAGAACTTCGCCGAAGTTGTTAAGAGGGCAAAAGTCTCGTGCGAAACAAACAAAACTCCAGTTGATTCCCATTTTCGTGACACCACGAAAATGGTAACTGCCGGTGTCGCCGCTCGCGCGGTTAAAGACTACAAACTTACGCGCTATGCATGCTATTTAATCGCACAGAACGGAGATTCAAACAAGCCAGAGATCGCGCTCGCCCAGGCATACTTTGCCGTGCAGACGCGCCGCCAAGAGCTCATAGAGCAGCGCTTCGCAGAGATTCAGCGCTTGCAGGCGCGCCACTCGCTATCCGATTCAGAGAAACAGCTCTCGGGTATTGCGTTCAAACGCGGCGTGGACTCCAAAGGATTCGCGATCATCAAGTCGAAGGGCGATGAGGCGTTATTCGGCGGCAGAAGCACGGCGGAAATGAAGCAGCAGCTCGGCGTACCCAAGAGCGCGGCATTGGCGGACAGGTTAGCCGATGTCCTCATCAAAGCAAAGGACCTTACGAACTCGATGACGGCCTTCAACGCCGAGGAACACGACCTGTACGGCCTGGACCAGATCAAGCAAGAGCACGTCGAGAACAACACAAGCGTGCGTGGCAGCCTCATCGACCGCGGAATTGTCCCCGAGAACCTACCGCCTGCCGAGGATACAAAAAAGCTCGAGCGTCGCGTGAAGGCAGACGAGAAGAAACTCAAGGAGGGTACTGACGGTTTTACCGATCCCCAGGGTAGACTCGATCTGTGAAAGCAGCTGTGCCCCGACGGGTTCGACCCCATGCAAGGTCAACAAAAAAAGACGGCCAACTTTCGTTGACCGTCTTAACTTGCTTTGGGTGGGCCGTCAGGGGGTCAGCCTGCTTTGCAGGCGCCCGCTGCGGCGCTTTGCGCCCTGCGCGCTGCGCTGGTAAATGCTCACGCATTTCCTCAGCTTCGCGCCCCGACGGGTTCGACACCATGCGAGGTCAACAAAAAAGCGACCAGCCTGTGCCAGTCGCTTTAACAATCTTTGGGTGGGCCGTCAGGGGGTCGAACCCTGGACCTTGGGATTAAGAGTCCCCTGCTCTACCAACTGAGCTAACGACCCAAAGCTAAAGTCCGTTGTGGCGGACTTTAGAGGAGATATCGTGTGGTGGGCCGTCAGGGGGTCGAACCCTGGACCTTGGGATTAAGAGTCCCCTGCTCT
>USNX01000167.1 GCA_900556205.1 uncultured Collinsella sp. | reverse complement strand
CCGTTGCCGCCTGCGGCGGCGAGCTTGTGGCCTGCGAGGTTGCAGGCCCCTTGGGCGACCGCGTGTCTGCCCGGATGCTGGTGGACGGCGAGCGCGAGTCGGCTGTAATTGAGATGGCCGAGGCGGCGGGTATTGGGTATTCACCCTGTACGGAATCGGCGGCGCTTGCGGCTTCGACCTATGGCGTGGGCGAGCTCATACTTCGCGCGGTTCGTGCCGGGGCAAAGACTATCTATATTGGTTTGGGCGGCAGTGCCACCAACGACGGCGGCGCCGGCATGCTGCAGGCGCTGGGCGCGCGTGTGGTCGATGATCAGGGCTGCGATGTCGCCCCCGGTCTTGCCGGCCTTGAGCAGGTAGCGAGCGTTGATTTGGCGCCGGCGCTTGAGGTGCTGGGCGGCGTGCGTGTCGTGGTGCTCTCCGATGTCGAGAACCCACTCGTGGGGCGTCGCGGCGCGCTTGCGGTGTTCGGTGGACAGAAGGGTCTGCCGACGGGGGATGCCGAGGCCCTGGGCAAATACGACGGATGGATGGTCGGCTATGGCCGCCTGCTCGATGCAGCGATTGCTAGGGCGCGGGCTCAGGGGTTGTTGCGCACACCCGAGGGCGCACGGACATTTGGCTCGGTGCTCGGCGTGCCCGGCGCGGGCGCGGCAGGTGGCTTGGGTGCCGCGCTGCTGGCGCTCGGCGCCGAGTTGCGCTCGGGTGTGGAGACGGTGCTCGACCTCGTGGGGTTTGACGAGCGCGTGCGCGATGTCGACCTGGTCATTACAGGCGAGGGCAATATGGACGAGCAATCCGCCGCCGGTAAGGCGCCGGTGGGTGTGGCTCGTCGTGCGAAGCGATATGGCAAGCCGGTGGTCGCCGTCGTGGGCGGTCGTGCCGACAACCTGGATGCGGTGTATGAGCAGGGTATTGACTTGGTTTTGCCGATCTGTCGCAAGCCCATGGGCCTGGAGCTGGCGCTCGATCCCCAGGAAGCCATAACCAACCTCATCTGCGCCGGTGAAGCCGCCGCCCAAGCCTTCGACCTTGGCCGTATCTAAAACCCATCCCCCCAATAACTTGCGGTGAAATACGGAGTGTTTTTGCCTTTAAGGTGCCAATTCAGTCCGTATTCCACCGCAACTTCGTGAATGGCCATTCAAGGCTGGCCGACATGGGTCTCGAGTCGGGCCGTTTGCCACGAAACGTGGCCATCTACTACGTTTAACCGGCCACCCTCGACCATCCCGGAATTTGGAAAATTAAAACCGCAGGTAGAGAGCTTGCCGATTTTCGAAAAAGCACGCCATGGTTGACCTCTGTGACCAAAACGTAGTAGATAGGCCCTTTCCGTGGCACAGCACCAGATCAGCCTATTTAGGACGGGGCTTTCTTGATTACTTTCGCTACCCTGATGCCCCATCAGTCAAAAAGTAGTCAAAAAAGCCCCGTCCCAAATCAGCTACCTTGCTCTGGTGGGCGGGAGCAGGTAAGATATACCGAGCGCCTAGCGCGTTCGATGGGTTCGGATGACGACATGTTCCGAATCTGGTCAGGTCCGGAAGGAAGCAGCCATAAGGAGCCTCTGTCGGGCATCCGGATCCATCGAGCGCACGGGCTTTCTTTTTTGCGCGGTTTTACCAAACCGCGCAATGCTCGATGCTGCGCGCCACCCAGAGCGACAATTTGTCATTCAAAAGGCAAGACATGACCAGAAGGTCTATGCCTTGCCTTTTTCATGCCAACTTGTTCGCTCTGGATGTCGCTCGCTGACTGCGCCAAAACAGTGACGTTTTTACTACCGCTCAAGACTCTTCTGTAACGAGTTGCTTACGCATCTCCAGTGCTCGCCGTACTATCATGAATCAGATTGAAGAGAGATGATGATAGGGAGCGCCTATACATGATTGAGCTGCTCAGGCGTTTTGGTGGTAAGTTTCTCCGGTATATGGTGATCGGCCCAGCGTGCAAGCTGATCGAAGTGATCTTTGACCTGCTGACGCCGCTGGTGATTGCCCAGATGATCGATAAGGGCATCGGCGCACGCGATGTGAACGCTGTCGTCCACTACGGCATGGTGCTTGGCGCTATGGCCGTGATCGGCATCTCGTTTACGCTCGTCTGCCAAAAGATGGCGGCGCTGACATCGCAGGGCATGGGCACCGACATTCGCGGCGCGCTCTACAAGCACATCAACAAGCTGAGCTATGCCGAGCTCGACCGCTTTGGCACGCCGTCGCTCATTACCCGCATTACCAACGATGTCAACCAGGTGCAGCTTGCCGTGGCGCTGGGCGTGCGCATGCTCATCCGCTGGCCCTTCCTGGCGGTGGGCTCTATGTGCGCGGCCCTTGCCATCGACCTTAAGCTCGGCATCATCTTTTTGATCTGCACGCCCGCTATCGGCCTGGTGTTTTGGTTTGTCATGGCGCGCTGCATCCCGTATTACAGGCAGCTGCAGGCAAAGCTCGACCGCATCGCGCTCATTTGCCGTGAGGGCCTTTCGGGCGCCCGCGTGGTTCGCGCCTTTGTACGCGAGGACCACGAGCGCGAGCGTTTTGCCCAAGCCGCCGATGACCAGGCCAATACTGCCATCGCGGTGGGCAAGCTCTCGTCAATCCTTAACCCCGTAACGTTTTTGGTGATGAACCTAGGCGTGTGCGCCATCCTGTGGGTGGGCGGCATCCAGGTCAACGTGGGTGAGCTCACGCAGGGCCAGGTCATGGCGTTTGTGAACTACATGACGCAGACCCTGACCTCCATCGTGTACGTCGCCAACCTGGTCGTTGTCTTTACCAAGGCGAGCGCCAGTGCGTCGCGTATCAACGAGGTGCTCAATTGTGAGCCGGGCATTACCGACGAGGGCAACCAGCCGGTCGCGCTGCCCAAGCCGGGCAATGTCGCTCCAGTTCCCGCGCTGAGCTTGAGCCATGCGAGCTTCTCGTTTGGCGCCGGCGCGGCAAATGCCGTGAGCGATGTGACTCTGGAACTGCCGCTGGGCAAAACGCTCGGCATTATCGGTGGCACGGGCAGCGGCAAGTCCACGCTCGTCTCGCTTATCCCGCGCCTGTACGATGCGGGCACCGGCAGCGTGAGCGTGATGGGCGCCGACGTGCGCACCTGGCCGCTCGACCAGCTGCGCCGTGTGGTCGCGACCGTTCCGCAGCGCGCATCGCTGGTGAGCGGCTCCATCCGCAGCAACCTGACCTGGCGCGATGAAGCTGCGACCGACGAGGAGCTCTGGGCGGCACTCGACATGGCGCAGGCCAGCGAGTTCGTGCGCAACAAGCCGCAGGGCTTAGACGCCCCGGTCGAGGCGGGCGGCAAGAACTTTAGCGGTGGCCAGCGTCAGCGCCTGACTATCGCGCGTGCCTTGGTTGGTTCGCCTCAGATATTGATCATGGATGACTCCGCGTCGGCGCTCGACTTTAAGACCGACGCGGAGTCATCCATGATCAATATCTGAGGCGAACCAACC
>USNX01000166.1 GCA_900556205.1 uncultured Collinsella sp. | reverse complement strand
CTCGTATACGTCGGGGAACTGTTTGGAGCGCCCCGCCTCGCCCGTCGTGGTAACAAACTCCATGTAAGCGTCGAGCCCAGCACCAGCGAGCGCAGACTGCACCAGCTCGGCCGGCGTGGACGTAGCCACACACATGGCGATGCCCTCCGCCTTCGCCTGCTCCAAAAATGTCAGGAGACCTTCGCGCGGCGGCACCTTGGAGTACCCATCAATCAAAATCTCGCTCAGCTCGCGATACAGCTCCTCGCCACCAGTGCCAATGCCCCACGTGTCGTGGTAGGCCTGGCATTCGTCCTCGAGCGAAAGATGCTCAAACTGGGCAAAATCGTCGACCGTCACGTCAATGCCGTGACGGTGTAATAATTCGGGCTGGGCATAGCCCCAAACGGGGGTGCTATTAACCAGCGTGCCGTCGCAATCGAAAATAAAAGCAACGTTGGGGGCGGCGGTCTGGGACATAAACGAACCTTTCGATGTCAAATGGTAAACATCCTGCTAAAAACGTTTTACCAAACGTCAAACTAACAAACTTGAAACCTTATTTGGTAAAGCTGTCAAGAGTTTTACCATCGCAAATCTGTCAGTGGTTCAAACATGGCGCTCACCGATTAAAAGCAGCCGCAAATCTACTTTCCTCCATAAAAGTAATGTACAGGTGTTATGGTAGTTTCTGCCGAAAGTTCCACCGAGCACGCGAGGTGGAACGAATCATAGAACTATCGCCGTCCCTTCGATTCGTGCAGCCCTGGACCTTTCGCATTTAGTCACCAAGGCAACACGCTGCCGCGTCATGATGGGATCAAACGTGAGCGATACAAAGCTAAAGCCAGTAACCAAAAAGCCCGCAACCCGCAAGCCGGCTCCGCACGCGCCGGAGCTCTCTAAGGACGATGTCTATCTGTTTGGCATTGGCATGTGGGAGCGCAGCTGGGAAAAGATGGGCGCGCACCCCGATACGCAGAACCGTGCGCGCGGCTGGCGTTTTTGCGTTTGGGCGCCCGATGTAAAGAGCGTCCACGTCATTGGCGAATTTAACGACTGGGATGAGGAAGCCAACCCGCTGGTGCCCGTGCATACGAGCGCTATCTGGGAAGGCTTTATTCCTGGCGCCGAACAGGGCCAGCTCTATAAGTACCTGATCGAGACCAACGAGGGCGAAAAGCTCTACAAGGCCGATCCGTACGCCTTTAAGGCCGAGTGCCCTCCGGGTACTGCCAGCGTGCTGTGGACGCTCGACGGCTACAAGTGGAACGATGCCGCGTGGCTCAAGCGCCGCTCCGGTCATAACCACATGTCGCAGCCCCTCAACATCTACGAGGTGCACATTGGCTCGTGGAAGCGCCACGGCGACGCGCCGCAGGGCGAGCCGGACGAGTACGGCAACTACCCCGGCCCCATGGACCCCTTCCCCGCGCAGCGCGGCGAGTTCTACACCTACGACGACCTGTCGGTGGAGCTCGTGGACTACGTGCGCGACATGGGCTACACGCATATCGAGGTCATGCCGCTCATGGAGCATCCCTTCGATGGCTCCTGGGGCTATCAGACGACCGGCTATTACGCCGCTACGTCGCGCTACGGCAACCCGCAGCAGCTCATGCACTTTATCGATGCGTGCCACGAGGCGGGCATCGGCGTGATCATGGACTGGGTGCCCGGCGGTTTTTGCGCCGACGCCCACGGCCTTGCCACCTTTAACGGGCACATGCTGTTTGAGCACGAGATCCACCCCAACTGGGGCACGCATAAGTTCGATTTCGCCCGCGGCGAAGTCCGTTCCTTCCTGGTCTCTAACGTGCTGTACTGGCTCGAGAACTTCCACGTGGACGGCATTCGTATGGACGGCGTGTCCAGCATGCTGTACCTCAACTTTGGCATTGATGATCCCGGCCAAAAGAAGTTCAACAAGTACGGTACCGAGGAAGATCTGGACGCCAGCGCGTTTATCCGCCAGGTCAACTGCGCCGTCGAGGCTCACTACCCCGACGTGATGATGATGGCCGAGGAGTCCACCGCGTGGCCGCTCGTGACCTATCCGCCGCAGGACGGCGGCCTGGGCTTCCACTACAAGTGGGACATGGGCTGGATGAACGACACCCTGCACTACATGCAGACCGATTTTCCGTGGCGCCCCGGCAACCACGGGCTGCTCACGTTCTCCATCATGTACGCCTTTACCGAGAACTTCATTTGCCCGTTGAGCCACGACGAGGTCGTGCACGGCAAGTGCTCGCTGATCGGCCGCATGCCGGGCGACTGGTGGCGCCAGTTTGCTGGTCTGCGCACGCTGGCCTTCTATCAAATGACGCATCCCGGTGCCAAGCTTAACTTTATGGGCAACGAGATCGGCCAGTTTATTGAGTGGCGCTACTACGAGTCCATCCAATGGTTCCTGACCGAGGAGTACGAGACCCACAAGCATCACCAGGCGTTTATTAAGGCGCTCAACCACCTGTACACCGCCGAGCCCGCCCTGTACGAGCGCGGCTACACCGATGACGGCTTTACCTGGATCGACGCGGACAACTCCAAGCAGTCCATCGTGAGCTTTGTGCGCCAGGGCGAGGACGTCGATGACGACCTGGTGATTCTGATCAACTTTGACCCGGCGAGCTACGAGAGCTTCCGCGTGGGCGTGCCGCGCGAGGGTGACTGGGAGGTCATCTTCGATTCCGACCGTCCCGAGTTTGGCGGCAGCGGCTATGCCGGCGAGGAGCCCTACACCTGCTCGAGCGAGCCCTATCCCTGGAACGGGCAGATGGACTCCATTGAGATTAAGGTGCCCGGACTGGCAGGCGTGGTGCTTAAGCGCCGCGGTCCCAGCAGCTACAAGCCGCCGTTGGTCGAGGTGCCCAAGGCTGCGCCCAAGAAGCGCACGTCGACGGTAAAGCCCAAGCCCGCGGCTGCTGCCAAGAAGGCTCCGGCCAAGGCTAAAGCTGCCGCAAAGCCCGCACCTAAGGCAAGCGTCAAGGCCGCCACGGCCAAAAAGCCGGCCGCCAAAAAGCCCGCTACCAAGGCCAAGACAGCTCCTGTTAAGGCTTCGACTAAGAAAGCGTAACAAAGGCGTTACCAGTGTAATTACCCGCCCCACAGGGGCGTAGGATACAAGTCATAACCGTTCCGGGAGAGATATCCCCGGGGGAAAGGAACGTATGAATAAGATCTTCGATAACAAGCAGGAGTTCACCGAGCTCTATCGCGACGCCGTTATGAGCATTAGCGGCAAGAGCGTCGAGGCCGCCAGCGACCTGGACCGCTTTAACGCCCGGCCAAGCTCGTGGCCGAGAAGGCGCGCACCGTTGCCACCAAAAGCGACGCCCGTGCGGTGTCCGAGGGCAAAAAGCGCGTGTACTACTTCTCGATCGAGTTTTTGATCGGTCGTTTGCTCGACAACTACCTGCTCAACTTTGGTGTGCGCGACATGGTCGCCGAGGCGCTCGACGACATGGGCTTTGATCTGTCCGTCATCGAGAACCAGGAGCC
>USNX01000165.1 GCA_900556205.1 uncultured Collinsella sp. | reverse complement strand
GTCCCCAAGCTGGGACCCAAGGCATATCTCAACGCCGCGGGCTTTTTGCGCATTAGCGGCGGCAGGAACCCACTCGACGCGACAAGCGTCCACCCCGAGAGCTACGAGGTGGCCACGTCCGTCCTAGAACGCGCCGGCGTTAAAGCAAGCGAGCTCAGCCGCGGCGGCGTGCCCGACATCGAGCGCCGCCTGGGCAGCATCTCGGCGCTGGCAAGCGACCTGAACTGCGGCACCCTCACGCTCATCGACATCGTCAACGAGCTCAAGAAGCCCGGCCGCGACCCGCGCGACGACGCACCCGAGGTGGTCTTTAGCCGCTCAGCGCTTTCCATCGACGACCTGGAACCCGGCATGGAGCTCAAGAGCACGGTGCGCAACGTCGTCGACTTTGGCGCCTTCGTCGACGTGGGCGTGCACCAGGACGGCCTTGTGCACATCTCCAAGCTGGCCAACCGCTTCGTCAAGCACCCGAGCGACGTGGTACGCGTCGGCGACACGGTCAAGGTGTGGGTGGAAAAGGTCGATCGCGACCGCAAGAAAATCTCGCTAACCATGGTGCAGGGAAAGTAAACCGCCAAAGCAAGGGTACCCCCTGTAGCGATGTGCAAAATCGCGAGTATTCTGCAAATTCCACCGTTCCGGATGCCCCTCAGAGACGAAAAAGCAAAAAACAGCCCCCGTTTTGGCGTTTTTAGAGCCAAAACGGGGGCTGTTCCGTGCTTCGATTAACTGGTAAAAGCCTTTACCTTGCTGAATACTCTCGATTTTGCACGGCGCAGGCGGGGGTACCTTTGTCCACGGCATAATATGGAAGCCAATCACCAACCTACCGGCAAGCTCGTGTCGGCAGCCCCGGCCTTTCCTTTGCCTAGCGCGACCCTCGCGAAGCGCGTGAGCGATAGGGAAAGGAAAGGCCGGGGCGAGCAGCCCGCGGCGTAGCCAGTGTTCGCGTTACGGCAGAATATGGAAGCCCAAAGCGGCGATATCCTTGGCAAAGCCGCGCACGGTGTCGAGCGAGACCTCGTACGGGTCGCGACCGATGTTCTTGCGCTTGGCCAGGATGCTGTTGGGCACCGTGATGATCTGGCAACCGCAGGCCTCGGCCTGATAAATGTTGATGAGCTCGCGCGTGGACGCCCACAGGACCTCGCAGTTGGGCTTTGCGGCGGCCTTCTTGACCGACTCCGTCATAAACGGAATGGGGTCGCCGCCGGTATCGGCGATGCGGCCGGCAAAGAGCGAGATGATGGACGGCGTCTCGGCGTCGACGGCCTCGACCATCTCATCAACCTGCGTAGGCGTAAAGATGGTGGTGACGTTGACCTTGATGCCGTCGGCCGAAAGCTTGCGCACCAGCTCGGCGGTGGACTCGCCCTTGGTGGTCACGCACGGAATCTTGACGTAGACGTTCTCGGCCCAGGTAGCGATCTCGCGCGCCTCGACCTCCATGGTCTCGACGTCGTCGGCAAAGACCTCAAACGAGACGGACACATCAGTGATGTGGGCCAGGACCTCCTTGGCAAACGCGCGGTAATCCGTCACGCCGCCCTTCTTCATAAGGGACGGGTTGGTCGTGAAACCCTGAACGTTGCCGTTCTCGTACATGTCGAGCATGCCCTCGAGGTTTGCACCGTCAGCGAACACCTTGATTGCCATCTGCCTGATTCCTTTCGCTTGCACATGGGCGTTAAACTGCTAAACACTTTACCTACGTTTATCAAGGCGTGAGCTGCGGTTTTTTATCTTCTCGGCGAACGGTATAAACACCTCAGTGTTTGGATTGATAAATCGATTGAGCATGCAAAAGCAAAGAGTCGCAGTTTGGGCAAACGTCAGAACGCGGGATTCATTAGATGAGGCCGAAATGCTGCATCGCTGTGACGGTGCCGTCGTGTGCGACATCATCGGTCACGTAGTCGGCGAGCGCCTTGACCTCGGGCATGGCGTTGCCCATGGCCACGGCCGTCTCGACCGCAGCGAGCATGCCCAGGTCGTTACCCGAATCGCCGAAGCCAAAGGTGCGCGCGTTGCCGGTGCGACCCAGGTATTCCAGCGCTCGCGCCACGCCCACGCCCTTGTCAATGCCCTTGGGGCTCAGCTCGCGATTCTGACCACCGGTGTTGCACAGCTCGAACTCGCGATCGATAAAGCCGTCATCGTTGGCTACGCGAGCCAGGTAGCTCGCGACGATGCACACCTTGCCCACGCGCAGACTGCCGTCGACGCGCATCTCCTCGGCGCTGTGCACCACAGAAGTGCCGATCAGAGACGACTGCTCAACACCCGCGGGTTCCAGGGCAAAAGTAGCCACGTTGGTCTCGAAAAAGGCCTCAATCCCTGCCGCTGCCATACGGCGCGCAAGCTCCTCGATAACGTCCTCGTCAAAGCAGTCCTCATGCACCACGCGACCCTCGACCTCGAGCGTGGCGCCCGCCATGGCAACGACACCCGCAGGCTCCAAAGCACGCAGGCCATCGGCAATCAGCCACAAGGGACGACCCGTGCAGATAAACGCCTTGTGCCCTGCGTCGCGCAGACGATGAAACGCCTCGATCACCGCCTGCGAGGGGTGAACCGCCGAAAAGTCCTTGTCGGTCATGTTGTCGGGATCGAACGACGTCAGCGTGCCGTCCACGTCAAAAAAGAGCACGGCGGAATCGGGGCACGCATCAATCATATGGGTTCCTTTCGGGGGCGAGAGTAAACGAAGTATCCATCATATAATGGAGCGACGCAACCAGAGAGGTCACCCATGGAATTTTACGCAAGCTGCCCCGAGGGCTTTGAGTCCGCACTCGCCGATGAGCTTAAACGCCTCGGGCTTTCGCATGTTCGCCGGCTGAAGGGCCGCGCTACATTTGAGGGCGAGCTCGAAGAAGGCTACCGCGCCTGTCTGTGGTCGCGCCTGGCGAGCCGTGTGTTCGTGGTACTCGGGCGCTTTGAGGCGCAGGATGCCGATGAACTGTACGATAGCGTTTACGACATCGCCTGGGAGAGCATCGTCCGCCCCGGCGCCACCATCGCCATCACCGCCCGCGGCGTGACCGAGCAGCTGCGCAACACGCGCTTCTCGGCCCTGCGCGCCAAAGACGCGCTGTGCGACCGCCTGGCCGAGACCACGGGACGTCGTGCCGACGTCGATGCCGCCGACCCCGATGTTCACCTACTGCTTTCGCTGCGTCAGCGTCGCACGAGCATTAGCCTGGACCTTTCGGGCGACCCGTTGTTCAAACGCCTGCCGCCCGCAGCGACCCGCGCCGGCGAGGGCACGCACGTGCTGCGCCCCGACTACGCCGCCCTGGTGCTGGCGCAGGTCGGCTGGACCGCACTATGCGAGCGCGAGCTGACGGCCGACGATTACGAGAACGAAGCCCTCCCCACGCTGATCGATGCCTCGTGCGCCGGCGGCGGCCTGCTGCTGGAGGCCGCGAACATTCTGACCGACCGCGCCCCGGGCGCCGCACGCGAGCGCTGGGGCTTTGAGG
>USNX01000164.1 GCA_900556205.1 uncultured Collinsella sp. | reverse complement strand
GAATGGCATCGGTCGCCATGCGGATATGGCCCTGGTCGAACATTTCGTCGTCAGCCATTTGCGGGCGCAAGCGCTTGGGATCCGAGCGCAAGAATGGCGCGATGCGGCTGCCCCGCGATTGTTCGACCTCGCCTACCGTACCGGCGGCGATCACGTTGCCGCCACCTGCCCCGGCAACGGGGCCCATCTCGACCAGATAATCGGCCTCGGCCAGCACGCGCGTGTCGTGGTCGACAACAACCACGGTGTTGCCGTCGCCTACCAGGTCGCGCATCACGCCTACCAGGCCGTCGACATTGGCAGGATGCAAGCCAATCGAAGGCTCGTCCAACACATAGAGCACGCCCGTGGAGCGATTGCGCACCACGCGAGCAAGCTGCACGCGTTGACGCTCACCCGTGGAAAGCGTGGCGCCGGCGCGATCGAGCGAAAGGTAGTCGAGCCCCAAGTCGATCAGACGGCGAGCCGTGCTCAAGAACGAATCGCAGATATCCGTCGCCATGGGCCGCATCTCGCCCGGCAACGACGCGGGCACCCCGCGAACCCATTCAATCGCCTCGCCCAGCGTCATGGCCGCCGCCTGCGCCAGATTGATACCGCGCACCTGGGGCTGGCGAGCAGTCTCGGAGAGACGCGTGCCGCCGCAATCACGACACGGTCCCTCGCGCAAAAAGCGCGAAACACGCTTGAGGCCCTTGTCGTCCTTGACCTTGGCAAGCGCATTCTCGACGGTATAGACGGCGTTGTAGTAGGTAAAGTCGAGCGGCGTAGCGCCCTCGCCGTTTTTGGGCACGTAGAGGATGTGCTTCTTAACCGCCGGGCCGTGGAACACGATATCACGCTCTTGAGGCGTGAGCTGGTTAAACGGCACGTCGGTGCGCACGCCCATCTCGCCTGCCACCTGCTTCATCAGATCCCACATGAGCGTGCCCCAGGGAAGCACCGCGCCTTCGTTGATGGTCTTGGACTCATCGGGCACCAGGCTCGCCTCGTCCACCTCGCGCATAACGCCGGTGCCGCCACAGGTGGGACACGCACCGCCGCTATTGAAAGCCAAATCCTCGGCACTCGGCGCATAGAACTCGCGGCCGCATGCGGGACACGTGAGCGACAGACCCGCGGCCACGTTAAGGCTCGGCTCCAAACGCGCCCCGCAATGCGGGCACACGTGATGGGCGCAGCGGCTAAAGAGCAGGCGCAAGCTGTTGTTGAGCTCGGTCATGGTGCCAAAAGTGGAACGCACGCCCGGCACGCTGGGGCGCTGGTGCAGCGCGAGCGCCGCCGGCACGTGCAAGACCTCGTCCACCTGGGCATGTTCGGCCTGCGTCAGACGACGGCGAGTATAGGTGCTGAGCGCCTCCAAGTAACGGCGCGAGCCCTCGGCATAAAGAACGCCCAGTGCCAGCGAGCTCTTGCCCGAACCCGACACGCCGGCAATACCCACGAGCTTTCCCAGCGGAATATCGATATCGATGTCCTTGAGGTTGTGTACACGCGCCCCACGCACTTCGATAGCCTGCGGGCTCATCTTCTGTTCTGTCACCTTTATCACCCTACTCGTGCCATAAAATGCGATCGCTAATGTACGCGCCCAGCATGGGCACGGTAAATCGGACGAGGCCGTATCCGGCAGCTTCGATGACGCGCTCGCGAATCAGGCTTGCGCGATATTTACTCGCCCAGCTCTGGGTACGCTCGCAGCGCTCAATGATATCCGCCATGCGCGTCGGTTTGCCCTCGTCAACCGCCATGGCCTCGATAAAGAGGCGTTGCGGACTGCGAAGCCCGTAATACAGGGGCGCGTCAACTGCTTCGTAGAACTCGGAGACGGCATCCGCATGGCCATCCTCGACATCGCGCCTTTCGATGACCTGCGAGCCACGCCGGACAGCAGACCGCCACATGTAATAGCCCACCAGCTGAACCATATAGGGATGCCCCATGCTCTTGTGTGCCGCAAGGTCCGCCGTCTCCACATCAACGCAAAGACCAGCACCTTTGACCGTCTGGACATATGAATCGCGCACCTTGGGCAAAGATATCGCCCCCAGCGTACGCTGCTGGGCACGCCGCAAAAACGTCACGCTCGGCTCTTCGAGCAGATCGTCAACCATACTGGGTAAGCCGGCGAACACCAGCGCAAGACCGCGCTGGTCGCTATCGGACAAGCCCGTGGCATCCTGGTCTCCGAGCACCTGCTGATAGAGAACGGCAAGAGCCGCTAGTTCCTCGATAGACGCAGATTGCGCCTCGTCAATCGCAAACAGTATGCCCTTGCCTGGACCGAGCTTCTTGAGGCGCTCGTTGACCAGCCCTCGCAACGTTTCGCCCTTTGCTCGCGCCGCCTCGACCGACATCCGGCCAAACGACGGACCGAATTCCATTGACGTCACAATGGGCTTATTCGAGCGAAGCGCGTCGGCCAAGCGGTCGCATAAGCCAAGCGAAGCGGAATCGGAGACAACCGCCCATCCGCGCTCATTGGCCAGACGTTGCAGCTCCCGCAGGAGAACCGTCTTGCCGCAGCCGCGGTTTCCCGTAATGAGCATGAGCCTGCCCGGCGCTCCGGCGCCGTTATCGAGCCCTTCCTCGAAATCTTCGATGACTGACTCGCGACCAATGAGCATCGGAGGCCGCTTGCCAGCCGTGGGCTTAAAGGGATTTGGATTCATGTCGGCCTCCTCGGATTGGCAAACCCTGGCAATAGTTATACTAACTTATACCGAGTTATACCAATAGCATATGACAAAGGAGCTGTCCCTTTGTCATATGTGGCCGAAAAACTCGACGTCTGCTGCTCGCCAGGGACGGAAGGTGGCGGGATCGATCTTTACGTGCGCCGCGGCAGGCACGTCGCACCATTTGACCGTGTAACCGGCGCCGTGAGAGCAAAAGACCGAATCGGGCGTGTTGGGCAGATCGGCCTCGGGCTCATAGGCAGCCGTCTCGATTACGCGCTCGGCATCATGGCAAGCCGCATAGCCGGCGAACTCTAGGTACAGATGTCCGCGACCGCTCGTGTAGGCAGCCACCTCCAGCGCGTAATCCTGCACCTCGGATGCCGGTACGCGACCCACAAGCTTCGCCCGGTCGCCCGCCATCGTCGGCGGCTCGTACTCGGCACCCATGCGCGTGGCATCCGAGAGCGCCCGGCCCACGCACTCCCCCGGCACCTCGAGCTCAAAGCAGTACCACGGCTCCAACAGCACCGCCGCGCCGGCCTCACGCGCCTGCATCAAACCCTGGCGAATCGCGCGGTACGTGGCCTGGCGAAAATCGCCGCCCTCGGTGTGTTTGGCATGCGCACGGCCGCCCGTGAGCGTAATGCACACATCGGTGATGGGCGAGCCGGTCAGCGCGCCCAGGTGATCGCGCTCCATGGCGTTGGTGAGCGCCAGACGCTGCCAGTTAAGATCGAGCTCGTCGGTCGAGGTCACGGTGCCAAACTGCACACCCGAACCCGCCGGCAACGGCTCCAGGCGCAGATGCACC
>USNX01000163.1 GCA_900556205.1 uncultured Collinsella sp. | reverse complement strand
CGTCCTGCTTGGAGGCGAGGACGTGATCCAGTCCACCGTAGCCGATATCGTAGGCCCAGCCGTCGCCGCCGAAGATCCAGAAGGACTTCTTGGTGAGGTAAGCCTTGTCGGCGAGGATCGCCTTGGAAGCGTCGCAGCCGCACTTCTCGAGCTCGGCAACGTAGGCAGCAGCAGCGGTCTTGGAGGCCTCGGCGTCGTTGACGGAGTCGATCCAAGCCTGGCCGGCAGCCTTGAGCTCATCGGACGGACCATCGGCAGCGATGATGTCCTGGGTAGCGGCGATCAGCTTCTTCTGGACGGCCTCATAACCGACGGCCATGCCCAGACCGTGCTCGGCATTGTCCTCGAACAGGGAGTTGTTCCACGCCGGGCCGTGACCGTCCTTGTCCTTGCAGTAAGGAGCGGTGGCAGCGGGGTTACCCCAAATGGAGGAGCAGCCGGTGGCGTTGGAAATGAACATGCGGTCGCCGGCGACCTGGGTCACCAGACGTGCATAGGCGGTCTCGGCGCAGCCGGCGCAGGAACCCGAGAACTCCAGGTAGGGCTGCTTAAACTGGCTACCCTTGACGTTGGCCGCGATGAGCTCCTTCTTCTCGGAGACATTCTCGACCATGTAGTCCCAAACGGGCTGCTGGTCCATCTCCTGCTCGGTGGGAACCATCTCGAGGGCGCCCTTGGGGCAGACCTTGACGCAGTTGGTGCAGCCCATGCAGTCGAGCGGGGACACGGCCATGGTGAACTTCATGCCCTTGGCCTTGGGGCCCATGGCGTCAAGCGTGCGGGTAGCCTCGGGCGCGGCGGCAGCCTCGTTCTCGGTCATCGCGAACGGACGGATGGTGGCATGCGGGCACACGTAGGCGCACTGGTTGCACTGGATGCACTTGGTCTCGTCCCAGTGGGGAACGACCACGGCGACGCCGCGCTTCTCGTATGCGGAGGCGCCCAGCTCAAACTGGCCGTCGGCGCAATCGACAAAGGCGGAAACGGGCAGGCTGTCGCCATCCATGCGATCGATGGGCTCGAGCAGGTTCTTGACCTGCTGGGCGATAGCGGACTTGGTCTCCTCGGAGAGCTCGACGGGGGCGGCATCCTCGGCGGTAGCCCAGTCGGCCGGAACCTCGAACTTACGGAAGGCGGTAGCGCCGGCATCGATGGCCTTGTGGTTGGCGTCGACGATAGCCTGGCCCTTCTTCATGTAGGACTTGGTAGCCGCGTGCTTCATGTACTGCAGGGCATCCTCGGCGGGCAGGACCTTGGCCAACGCGAAGAAGGCTGACTGGAGCACCGTGTTGGTGCGCTTGCCCATGCCGACCTTGGCCGCCAGGTCGATAGCGTCGATCAGGTAGACGTTGACGTTGTTGTTCGCGATGTAGCGCTTGGCCACGGCGGGCATGTGCTCGGCGAACTCCTCGTCGCTCCACTGGCAGTTGACCAGGAAGGTGCCGCCCGGCTTGACGTCGCGGACCATCTTGAAGCCCTTAACGATGTAGCTGGGGTTATGGCAGGCGACAAAGTCGGCCTTGGTCACGTAGTACGGCGAACGGATCGGGGAATCACCAAAGCGCAGGTGCGAGACGGTGACGCCGCCGGTCTTCTTGGAGTCGTACTGGAAGTAGGCCTGGACGTACTTGTCGGTGTGGTCGCCGATGATCTTGATCGAGTTCTTGTTGGCGCCGACGGTACCGTCGCCACCCAGACCCCAGAACTTGCACTCGATGGTGCCGGGGGCTGCGGTGTTGGGCGCATCCTCGGCCTCGGGCAGGCTCAGGTTGGTCACGTCATCGACAATGCCGATGGTGAACTCGCGCTTGGGCTCGTCCTTCTTGAGCTCCTCGAAGACAGCGAACGCGGACGCGGGAGGCGTGTCCTTGCTGCCCAGGCCATAACGGCCGCCGACGACCTTGATGCCCGTCTTGCCAGCCTCGTAGAGAGCGGAGACGACGTCCTGGTAGAGCGGCTCGCCGATGGAACCCGGCTCCTTGGTGCGGTCCATGACGGCGATCTTCTGGACGGTCTCGGGGAGAACGTCGACGAAGTGCTTGATGGAGAACGGACGGAACAGACGAACCTTGACCAGGCCGACCTTCTCGCCGTGAGCGTTGAGGTAGTCGATGACTTCCTCAAGCACGTCGCAGAAGGAGCCCATGCACACGACGACGCGATCGGCATCGGGAGCGCCGTAGTAGTTGAACAGGCCGTAATCGGTGCCGAGCTTCTCGTTGATCTTCTTCATGTAGCCCTCGACGACGGCGGGAAGCTCGTCGTAGACCTTGTTGCAGGCCTCACGGTTCTGGAAGAAGATATCGCCGTTCTCGTGGCTACCGCGGGTGTGCGGGTGCTCAGGGTTGAGCGCGTGATCGCGGAAAGCCTGGACGGCGTCCATGTCGCACATCTCGGCCAGATCCTTGTAGTCCCACATGGCGACCTTCTGGATCTCGTGGCTGGTGCGGAAGCCGTCGAAGAAGTTAAGGAACGGGGTCTTGCCCTCGATGGCGGCAAGGTGAGCCACCGGCGAGAGGTCCATGACCTCCTGGACGTTGCCCTCGGCGAGCATGGCGAAGCCGGTCTGACGACAAGCCATGACGTCGGAGTGATCGCCAAAGATGTTCAGGGCGTGGGAAGCGACGCAACGCGCGGAGACGTGGAAGACGCCCGGGAGCTGCTCGCCCGCGATCTTGTACATGTTCGGAATCATCAGGAGCAGACCCTGAGAAGCCGTGTAGGTGGTGGTCAGAGCACCGGCACCCAGCGAACCGTGAACGGTACCGGCTGCACCTGCCTCGGACTCCATCTCGACGACCTTGACCGGGGTGCCGAAGATGTTCTTGCGACCCTGGGCCGCCCACTGGTCGACATGGTCGGCCATCGGGCTGGACGGCGTAATGGGATAGATTCCCGCTACCTCGGTGTACGCATACGAAACATATGCGGCCGCCTCGTTGCCGTCCATAGACTTAAACTTACGCGCCATATACCCCTCTCCTCTCATATAGGTATACAGGCCCCGGCGATCGCCGGGATGTTGGCGTGATGGGATTTTCGCTGTTGCTTCCAATCATCTGGCAGGCAGGCTCAGCAGCAGGTACATGGCGTGGAGAGAAGGCATGCCGAGGCGAGGAGGGCTGCACGCGCTCCACAAGCCCAGCTACCCGTCTTGCACATGACCGAGCGCCGCAAAGGCCGCATGCCGGATGCTCCCGGGCACGCCCCGGCGATGGGAGGCACCCGCAACGGAAATCCGCATGCGGGTTTATTGTACCCCGCCGCCAAGTGTAATTTCGACAAATATAGGTGGGCGGTAAAGGTTTACCTCGGGTGACCGCCAAGGGCCAAAATGAACGCTTCGTCCCCGGGCGATTGGCCCTGGCGCGCCATGGAGTGTCCCGGAGTGCCGGCATAAAAGGAACGTCCCCATCTGCCGACTAGAGGGCGCCGACGCCGAGGAGGATAGCGTAGGTGGTGGATTCGCCAAGTCTGAGCTCGTCGCCGGGGTTGAGCTGAGCGGAGCGGCCGGGCTCGACCTGGATGCAGACGTTCGTCGCGCCGTTTACCACCATGGTTCCGTTGGTGGACGACAAGTCCTCGACGTGCCAGATATTTTGAGCATCGCAC
>USNX01000162.1 GCA_900556205.1 uncultured Collinsella sp. | reverse complement strand
GTTCGTGGCCGGCATGGAGGAGGGTATCTTCCCGCACGTGCACGACTTTGGCGGTAGTGACGATCCGGGCAAGCTCGAGGAGGAGCGTCGCTTGGCCTACGTCGCCATCACGCGTGCTCGCAAGCGCCTGTTCCTGACCTATGCGGCCACGCGTCGCACCTACGGCTCGACCTCTGCCAACCCGCGCTCGCGCTTCCTCAACGAGATTCCGTTTGAGGATATCGAGTTTAGCGGCATCGGTTCTGCCGGTTTTGAGGGCACGGGCTGGGAGAAGCGCGGCGACCGTCACGGCACCTTTGGCTCGGGCATGGGCTCGGATATGTACGGCGGCAAGGTGTTTGGCTCGCATACGCGCTCGACCGGCGGTTCCGGTTCGCGCGGCGGATCGAGCTTTGACGATTTCTTTGGCGGCAGTAGTTACGGGACCGAGCGCCATCGTGGGGTTTCGCCTGACGCCGGCCGTGTTGCCTCGACTTTTGGTTCGGGCGCGTCGCGAGCCAAAAAGCCGTCTTCCAAGGTGTCCCCGACGGTGGAGCGCAAGGTCGATCGTGCCAGCGCATCGCAGGACTTTGCCGCGGGCGATACCGTGAGCCACAAGACTTTTGGCACGGGTACCGTGATCTCGGTCGCCGGAGACATGATCGAGGTTCAATTCGAAAAGACCGGCCAGACCAAAAAGCTGATGAAAGGTTTTGCGCCAATCGTCAAGCTGCAGTGATCCCGGCGGACCTGGGCGGGCGTATAGGGCAACATCGCCTGCTCGGGCAGTCCTGCGCAAGACGGAGGCCACATTAAGTGGCCTCCTTTGCGTGCGGAACTCGCGATCGATGTTGCCCTATACGCCCGCCCAGGTCCTTGGGTAACGTTGCTAGACGAGCGTTGCTTTGCTCGTTCGCTTTTTGGTCTGGAGAGCCGGGTGGGCTGATATATATGGACAAGGGGCTCCCCCGTTGGTGAACGGGGGAGCCCCTTGTTGCGTTTGGGTTGTTGGTGCGAACTAGAGGTGGCTGATGATCAGTTCCATCTTGCCTTCGAGGTCGATGGAGCTGACGGTGCTCGGGGCCAGCAGGTGGCTTCCCTTGTGGACGGGGTCGCCGCAGACGGTGCCTTCGCCGTCGATGACCGACAGGCACATGAAGGGCCAGCGCTGGTCGAGGGTCTTGCTGCCGTCGACGCGCACACGATCGACGGTGTAGCAGGGGTTGGACTCGAGCTCGGTCACGCCGTCGACCTCAGGCGCGTTCACCGTGCCGTCGGTCGGGGCCTGAACATCAAAGTCGATGCAGTCGAGGCTCTGCTTAATGTGCAGCGGGCGCAGCTTTCCGTCGGTGCCGGGGCGGTCGTAGTCGTACAGGCGATATGTCACGTCGCTCGACTGCTGAGTCTCCAGAATCAGCGTGCCGGTCTTGATGGCGTGAACGGTGCCGGAGTCGATCTGGAAAAAGTCTCCCTTGTGAATCGGCAGCACGTTGAGCATCTCGTCCCAACGGCCCCCCTCGATCATCTGCGCGGCCTCGGCGCGGTCGTGCGCGCGCTGGCCGACGATGATCGTGGCACCGGGCTCGCAGTCCAGTACATACCAGCACTCGGTTTTGCCCAGGCTGCCGTTTTCGTGCTCGGCGGCGTACTCGTCGTTGGGGTGAATCTGGATTGAAAGGTCGTCCTTGGCGTCCAGAATCTTAACGAGCAGCGGGAACTCCTTGCCCTCGCAGTTGCCAAAGAGCTCGCGGTGCTCGGCCCACAGCCACGACAGCGTGTGGCCGGCGTACGGTCCCTCCGCAATCTGGCAGTCGCCGTTGGGATGGGCCGAGATGGCCCAGCACTCACCGATGGGACCCTCGGGAATGTCGTAGCCAAACACGGTCTCCAACTGGCGGCCGCCCCAGATCTTCTCGTGGAAGATCGGCGTCAGTTTAATCAAATCGGACATGTTCATACCCCCATTGTGTTGCGCGGGCGCTGCACGAAACAGCTCAAAGCGAGCGCCCGGATGACTACAAAAACCTATGCCAACGTTACATTGTGCAGCTCAAAAAGGTCGCCCACGTTGCGCGAGATTGAGTACTCAAACGCGGCACCGCTGTCCAAAAAACCAATCTGGTTGAGCTCGAGCAGGGGAGAGCCGGGCGTGGTGTCCAGGCGCCCTGCCTCTTCCTCGGTTGCCGCAACGGCGCGGATGGTGCGGTGGAAGCTCGAGATCTTAAGGCCACACTGCTCGCGGATAAAGCTGTAGACCGATTCGTACAGGTCCTTTTTCTTAAGGCCTGGGATGAGCTCGAGGGGCATATACGTGTACTCGATAACGATAGGCTTCTCATCGACCTGGCGTACGCGCACGATGTGGTACGCAAAGTCGTCCTCGGCAATTCCCAGCTGGGCGGCAACGTCTGCCGGCGGGTTGACGATTGAGAAGTCGTAGACCACCGAGGTCACCTTTTCGCCGCGATGCTCATACGAAAAGCCCTGGGCACGGTCGTTCTTCCCTTGGAAAAACGCCTGGCCGGGAAGCCCCGCGGTGTCCTTAACGTAGGTGCCCGATCCACGCCGGCTGGTAATCAGGCCTTCTTCGGTAATCTGCTCAATAGCTCGTTTGACGGTGATCTTGGAAACGCCGTACAGGTCACAGAACTCAACGACGGTGGGCAGCTTGTCGCCCGGTTTAAGAGCGCCATCCTCGATGCTTCGACGAATATCTGCAGCTATCGCCTCGTATTTGGGAATCAAGGAACCTCCTTTCCAACTTGATTGAGAATAAAAGAAAGTATAGTCAACACCTAAGTATCTCTATTGAGTTATTGAAAAGTTCGAGAAAGATAAAATTAAAAGTCGCCCCGCTTGTAAAATTAGAGCGTTTTAAATGATAAACATCTGAGTAGTGTCGTGTTGAGAAATGATCGGTCCGAGGACGGGGCCGAACCGATATAACACCCAGCGAACCGAATCTCGTACTCTGCGCTTCCCCAGATAAAACCTGCCAAAACAAACCTGTCCCTTTTTGGTAGGTTTTTGCCTTGAGAGCGGTACCATACAGGCAATGTTTAAACGAGAAAGGTGGGCTCCCATGGAACCTAAGCAGTATTACATCGGCATCGACGTCGGCGGCACTTCGGTTAAGGAAGGCCTGTTCGACGAGGACGGTAACCTGCTGGCCAAGGCCAGCGTGCCCACGCCTCCCATCGTTGACGCCGCGGGCTTTGCCGCGGTGACCGAGGCTATCGACCAGGTGGTCGCCAAGGCCCAGATTCCGCGTGCCTTTGTGGCAGGTATTGGCCTGGCCGTTCCGTGCCCCATCCCGGCATCGGGCGATGCCAAGGTCAAGGCCAACATTGCCATTAACCTGCCCGAGCTAAGAGTCGCCATTCAGGAGCACTGCCCCGACGCGGTTGTTAAATACGAGAACGATGCCAACGCCGCTGCCATGGGCGAGGCCTGGCTCGGCTCTGCCAAGGGCGTACAGAACGTGGTGATGGTCACCATTGGTACCGGCGTGGGCGGCGGCGTTATCGTTAACGGCGACGTGGTATCGGGCGTTGTGGGCGCCGGCGGCGAGATTGGCCACATGTGCCTGAACCCGGCTGAGGAGCGCACCTGCGGCTGTGGCGGCCATGGCCATCTGGAGC
>USNX01000161.1 GCA_900556205.1 uncultured Collinsella sp. | reverse complement strand
CGGCCGACCTGCCGCAGCTCAAGGCCACCGGCGTCGACGGCTTCTTTTTGGTGAGTGCCGTCTGCGGTGCCGACGACCCTCACGCTGCGGCAAAGGAGCTCGTCGACACCTGGCAGCAGGCATAAACCTATGTCGAGCAGCTGCTCTACAGCCCCATATCTTCAATAGCGGAAAGCGCATCCCAGTTTGGACGTCCATTCTGGGATGCGCTTTCCGCCGTGGCCCCTACCCTGCCAGGTATGCCTCCAGCGCCGGCAGCGTCGCCTCTGCATCGCGGCGACCGATCTGGTAGATGCGCTCAAGTTCATCGGGCTCACGGCACAGCGATGGCACCTTCACCGATTCACTCGGCCGCACCACAAAGATCTCGCCAGCGGCCTCACGACGCGCCAGGTCATCAAGCGTGGCGTTATACACCTCATGCCGATGCTCAAGCGCCGCGACAAACTTTGGATAGCGACGGAACGTGCATCGCAGCATAGGCATCAGGCTATTGGCCTCTTTTACAAAACCCGCTGGCTGCGTCAGCACCACCATATTGCGGTCGTAACCCTGTGCAAACAGCCAGGCGCTGGGGATGGAATCAGCCACGCCGCCGTCCAGATACTTACGACCCTCAATGGCAACAGGCCTGGTCGCCACGGGAATCGCCGACGAAGCACGAATCCACTCGATATCGCGCTCGTCACCGTAAGGCAGGTCATGGTAGACGGCCTCACCTGTCTCGATATCGGTGCATACGCACGTAAACCGCATGGGGCAGGCGCGATATGCCTCCAAGTCGATGGGGTCGCGCTCGATAGGCACCTCGTGATAGGCAAACTCAGCATTAAACATGTCGCCGGTGCGCAACCAGCTCGTCACGCTCGCATAACGCTTATCGGCACAATAGGCCTTGTTGTAACGAATGGAGCGACCGATCTGGCGCGACTTAAAGTTGTAGCCAAACGCGGCGCCTGCCGAGACACCCACCATATGATCGCAGGTCAGGCCATGTTCCATCCAAACGTCGAGCACGCCTGCCGTATACATGCCCCGGTAGCCACCGCCCTCGAGCGCCAGACCCACCGTGTGCGCCGTCTTTGGCAGTGCCATGCAACCATCCCCCTCCTCATGCTTTTGAACGGAACAAGTATACCCGTCAACATATACCGTCTCGGTCACATTTGCCGATGCAAACTAAACACTACCACTCGACAATTTTTATTAACGACTGACCATGTTTATACAAATACGCACCTATAATGATGCCCATATCATTAGGCAATAGCACCAAACAGTAGACAGAAATCTAGCCCATCGATGAAACAAGGCGGGGACGAAAGTTCGCGCGTCCATAGACCACAGAAGGTCCCACTGACAACAGGATCATCCGACGCAAGCCATCTCGACCCCAGAAAGCCACTCACATATGGACACAGTCAACACCTATACCAAGACGCTCGAAAAGACCATCCGTGACCTTCTCGAGCGTCAGGACGATCTGATCAGGACCGCCTTTACCGACCAGCTCACTGGACTTGGCAACCACGGCGGTTTTACCCGTTCCCTAGAAGAACTCTGGAAGCAGGGCACGCCGGTCACCATGGCGTATATCGATATCGATAACCTCAAGCACTGCAACGACGCCTTCGGTCACGACGAGGGTAACCGCTACATTATGCAGGTGAGCCTGTACCTTAAGCTCTATATCAAAGTTGACGAGGCGGTGTTTCGCCTAGGCGGCGACGAGTTCGCAATCTTGTCCACCGTCGCGACCGAAGACGACCTTGCCGAGCGCCTTGAGCATTGCCGAACGGTCCTGCTCAAAAACAACGACGCCGAGATGCCTCACTCGTTTAGCTATGGCGTATCGCATGCCGACCCCTCCCTGGGCGAAGCCTCCAGTCGCATGACGCTCGATGCCGACCATCGCATGTACGACTACAAGCTACGCAATGCCGTGCACCTTGATCGACGCAATATCTCGCAAATCCACACCGATGACTTCGGAGTAAGCGATTGGATTTTCGACGCCTTTTCGATGCTCAGCGAAGGGCGTTATTTCTTTATCGAGAACTTGGACAAACATCGCACCCTTTGGTCGCAAGGCGCCTTGCGCGATCTCGGTCTTCCTTCGGAGCATATAGACAACTTCCACGATTACTGGAAAACGCGCATTCATCCCGATGACCTCGAAGCCTATATCAACGATATCGACCAGATTTACAACGGTTCCAAACACCGTCGCGCCATGCAGTACCGCGTGCGCAATGCCGCCGGCGACTACGTTCTCTGCCGTGCTCGCGGGTTTCGTATCGACGGTAACGGAAATATCCCTTCGCTCTATGCCGGAGAGCTCGTCAACCACTCGCTTGCCGAGACCGTCGATGCCGCCACGGGCCTCGGAACGCAGCGCATGCTGGTCAACGCCATCGATGCCTGCCGTCGCGACCGTTGCGAGACGGGGCTTATAGCGGTGCGCGTCCGTGGCACGACAAAGCTCAACGAGCTCTACGGAGCCGATGCCGTCGACAACATGCTCGCCGAATACGCGGGCCGCATGCTGTCGATCACCCGCGGCCGGAGTCGCGTCTACCGTTCGCGAAGCGCCCAGTTCGTCGTGCTCAGCAACGATTTGGACCACGAGGCATTCGAGCAACTGGTCCATCGTCTTAAAGAGGCCATTTTCGCCCCCGTTCGAATCGCGGGCGACACCATTACGCCCGTCTGCCTTGTCGTCCCGGCCTTTTACGAGCGCTTGGTCAGTCAAGCGACCGCCGTTTTAGGCGAACTCGACCGTCGCCTTCGCGCGGCCGGCGGGCTTGTCCCCAACGACAGCCTCCCCATACCCGAGATAGAGCGCAAAAGCGCCATCGCCGAACGCATCGATACGCTCACCGGCCTCTACCGCCCCAGTGAGTTTATGCGACGCGCCAATGCCTTTCTCGCGACGGCACAAGGCAGCGCATGGTGCATTGCCACCGTCGATATGGGACACATGCGCCTGTTTAACGAATGGTACGGACAAGCCGAGGGGGACCGCGTGCTTGCCGATGTGGGCACGGTGCTTAAGGATATCGAGAACGTGGGCATTGGCGTTGCGGGCTACTGGGGCCAGGACGACTTTTGCATTCTTGCCCCCTTTGACCGCGATACGATTCATCGAATTTATGCCAACGTGCGCGAAGCGGTTGCCAGGCACGACGACGGCGTGGGTTTTTGGCCGTCCATGGGCGTCTACCCCATCGACCCCAACGAGGAAATCACCATCGACGCTCAAGCAAAGGCCATGTATGCCAATCGTCGCGCCAAAAATGACTTTAAAGACCGCATCGCCGTTTTCCGCCCCCAGGAGTACGCCCACGAGGTTGCGTTTCACAACACCCTCACCGAGTTCCAATATGCACTCTCCAACGGCAGCATCACCTACTACCTGCAGCCCCAGGTGGACATGGAAACCGGCGAGATCATTGGCGCCGAGGCACTCACACGCTGGATTGACAAGGATGGCTCCCTCATTTCACCCGCTACCTTTATCCCCGCTCTCGAGGAAAGCGGTTTTGTGGTGACGCTCGACAAATACATTTGGCAGGGCGTCGCCTCGTGGTTGCGCGAGCGCATCGATCGAGGGCTTCGCGTGATTCCGATCTCGCTTA
>USNX01000160.1 GCA_900556205.1 uncultured Collinsella sp. | reverse complement strand
GCCGTGGCCTGCGGCAAGCTGAGCCCGGCGTTCTTTGGCTCGGCGCTCACCAACTTTGGCGTGGAGCCCTTCCTCAAGGAGTTCCTGCGCCTGGCCCCGACGCCGCGCGCCTATACCGATACGCTCACCAGCGAACCGGTCGATCCCTGCCGCGACGACTTTAGTGGCTTTGTGTTTAAGATCCAGGCCAACATGGACAAGAACCACCGCGACCGCATCGCCTTTGTGCGCATTTGCTCGGGCAAGTTCGAGCGCGGCATGGATGCCTTCCACGTGCAGGGCAACCGCAAACTCAAGCTTGCCACGGGCACGTCGATGATGGCCGATGACCGCGCCATCGTGGACGAGGCGTACGCGGGCGATATCGTGGGCCTGTTCGATCCGGGTATCTTTAGCATCGGCGACACCGTGTGCTCCGGCAAGCGCCACGTGCAGTATCCGCAGATCCCGACGTTTGCCCCCGAGATGTTCGCTCGCATTACGCAGGTCGACACGCTCAAGCGCAAGCAGTTCGTCAAGGGTATGGAGGAGCTTGCCCAGGAGGGTGCCATCCAGATCTTCCGCGAGCTGGGTGCCGGCATGGAGAGCGTCATCGTGGGCGTGGTCGGCGTGCTGCAGTTTGAGGTACTCGAGCGCCGCCTCAAGGCCGAGTACCGTGTTGAGGTTCGTCGCCAGCCGCTGCCCTATACGGACATTCGCTGGATCCAGAACGACCCCGACACCATCGATATCCCGGGCCTTTCGCTCACGCGCGACACGCTGCGCGTCGAGGACATGCGCGGCGGCAAGCTGCTGCTGTTTACGAGTCCGTGGAACGTGGATTGGGCAACCGATCACAACCCCGATCTTATCCTGTCGGAGTTTGGCAACGTAGCGTTTTAGTGTGCCGGCGCGGTGGCCTGGCGGGGCTGCCGCGCCGTTTGTTTGCCTTATGCCGCGTGAGCGGCTATCATACCCACCGTCGTCTCAAGACCGGGGCGTCCGAGCAGTTCGGGTCCGATATCCTGCTCGTTAAACCTAAAACCAAAGGAGTACATAATGATCAAGAAGGTCATGGAGGACTACAAGGTCCTGTTGCGGAGCATTCCCGCGGCAACGGTTTCGCTGTTTTTCGTGAGCGTCATCATGATGAACCTGCTGGCCAACAAAGAGCTCATCAGTCTGCCGTATCTGGCGCTCGATTGCGGCTTTGTGGTGAGCTGGGTCTCGTTTTTGTGCCAGGACATGATTTGCAAGCGCTTTGGCGCCAAGGCATCCATCAAAATCTCTATCCTCGCGCTGCTGGTTAACCTGGCCGTGAGCTTGTGCTTTTGGGCATGCTCGCTAACGCCCGGCATGTGGGGCGCCTACTACGACACCGGCATGATCGAGGTCAACACTGCCCTTAACGCCACCATCGGCGGCACCTGGTACGTGGTGCTGGGCTCTTCGCTGGCAATGCTCGTTTCTGCCGTGGTTAACTCCACGCTCAACCAGTCGCTCGGCCGTATGCTCAAGAAGAATAACTTTGCGAGCTTTGCCTTCCGTTCCTATGTGTCCACGGGTGTTGGCCAGTTTATCGACAACCTGGTCTTCGCCATCGTGGTGAGCCACACGTTCTTTGGTTGGACCTGGGTGCAGGTCCTCATGTGCTCGCTGACCGGCGCTGTTGCCGAGCTGCTGTGCGAGGTCTTCCTGAGCCCCGTGGGCTACAAGGTCGTGCGCGGCTGGGAGCGCGAGAATGTGGGTTCCGAGTACCTCGAGCGCCACGCAACCGCCTAAGGAGCAAGTATGCGGGTTTTGATCACGGGCGCTTCGGGCGGTATCGGAGCCGCGTGCGTGCAGCGCTTTTTGGATGAGGGCCACGAGGTCGTGGGCTTTGATCTGCTGTCGCCGGCGATCGAACACGAGCGCTACCGCCATCTGATCGTTGATGTCCGCGAGCCGGACTCGTTTCCAAGCGACCTTGAGCCTCAGGTAATCGTGAACGTTGCCGGTACGCAGGATTCGGCCGACGACATCGCCGCCAACCTGTGTGGCACCATCAACGTGACCGAGCGCTACGCCTTTGTGGGGGAGGGGCTCGCCGCCAAGCCTGCGCCGGCTATCAAATCCGTGGTCAATGTGGGGTCGGCGAGCGGACATACGGGATCGGAGTTTCCCGCCTATGCCGCCAGCAAGGGCGGTGTTATCGCCTACACCAAGAACCTTGCAAACCGCCTGGCACCGCAGGCCATCGCCAACAGTGTGGACCCGGGCGGCGTTATAACGCCGCTCAACCGTTGCGTGATGGAAGACGAACACCTGTGGAACCAGATTATGGAGCTCACGCCGCTTAAACGCTGGGCCACCGCCCAAGAGATCGCCGAGTGGATCTACTTTGTGGGCGTGACCAACCGGTTTATGACCGGGCAGAGCCTGTTGATCGATGGCGGCGAGGCCGGCCGCACGCAATTTATTTGGCCCGAATAGGAAACGCGCCCGATGGAAAGCCGTCGGGCGCGTTTTTGATGTATCGATTTTTAGCCGAGGCAAGCCCAGTTGACGGGGGTCGAGCCGTGCTGTTCGAGTAGCCGATTGGCAGCAGAGAAGGGGCGCGACCCCATAAAGGCGGGGAGTTCTGCCGTGGCACGGTTGGCCGAAAGCGGCGAGGGGTGCGTGGATGCCAGGCAGAACTTGCCGGTTGCCTTGCCCGCGCCGGTCGCGGCGAGCTTACCATCGACCATCTGCTGGGCAAAGCGGCCCCATGCCAAAAAGACGACCGGTTGGGGCAGCTGACAGCAGCGTTCGATAATGTAGTCGGTGAGCGTGCTCCAGCCCAGTTTGGCGTGCGAGTTCGCGGCATGCTCGCGCACGGTGAGCGTAGTGTTGAGGAGCAGGACGCCCTGTTGTGCCCAGGGGGTTAGGTCTCCCGTGGCGGGAATGGGGCAGCCCAGATCGGCTTTGAGTTCCTTATAGATGTTGCGCAGACTCGGCGGCAACTTGGTTTGCGTCGCGGGGACCGAGAACGACAACCCCATGGCCTGGTTGGGTCCGTGATAAGGGTCTTGACCCAAGATGACAACTTTGACCTGGTCGGCCGGCGTGTAGGCGAGGGCATTGAGGATGTCGTCTTGTGCCGGGTAGATGGTTTGCTTGGCACGCAAAAGGGCGATGCGCTCGAGCAGCTGGTTCGTAGTTTCACGTACCGGCCGCGGCGCATCGCTCAACCAAGTTGCTATGTTGCGGTCGCGGGTTGCGGTGTCCATGGGGCTCCTTTATGGCAGATGCTCTGTTGACATCTATTGTAAAGGCGTCTGGAGATCTTTATGCCGCGGCTGCATAAGGAGTGGGGTCTACGAGACGTGCTCGGGCGCTCCTGCCATGCGGGCCTGTCCATGTGCACGAAGGCGCGGAAGCTCGACGGTTGCCACCATGACGCCGGTGAGGATGAGGGCGGCGCCAAAGAAGGCGATGGGACTCAGGACCTCGCCGACCAGGAAGAACGAGAAGACGGCGGAGCAGACCGGCTCGAGCGAGAAGGCGAAGCCGGTAGTCTCGGCGGGCACGTGGGGCTGCACGAGCGTCTGGGTGATAAAGCCGTAGGCAGAGCAGATGAGTGCGAGGGCAACGACGACCACGATCTCGCTGGGCGTACTGGGAAGCGTGAAGCCGCCAAAGGTGAATGCGGCGA
>USNX01000159.1 GCA_900556205.1 uncultured Collinsella sp. | reverse complement strand
GCGTAGGAAGCCTGACGCGTCTTGACACGCTCGACAACCTCGGCCCATTTGCGCTGGAGCTCGCCGGCATCCTCGACCGCGGGGGTCTCGGCAGCACCGGCGGCGGCAACCTGGGCGGCATTGTTGGACTGGGACTTAGATGCCGGAGCGGTGACAGGCGCGGGGGCCGCAACGGGCTGAGACGTCGGAGCCGGCGCAGGCTGAGGTGCAGGCGCTGCAGGCTTGGAAACTGACACGGACGCAGAACGGGGCGCAGGCTGGGCAGCCGGAACAGCAGCACCACGGTCCCAAGGCATACCGCCCTGGCGCGCGGACGTAGCAGCGGGGGCAGCGGATGCCGCCGGAGCGGTAGCACGGGCGCCCGAAATGAGCGTCGGCTGTTGGGCAGCAGCGGGTACGGATGCTGCAGGCGCGGCGGCCTGAGCAGCAGCCACGCTCGCCGGCACGGCGCCGTTGGCAACCATGGCCTCCAGGCGTGCCACGCGCTCGGCCAATGCCTCAATCGTTAAATCGGCCTCGGGACGTGCCAGGCGCGTGCAGGCGATCTCGAGCACCAGGCGCACGTCGCTCGCGCCCCTCATCTCTAGTGCGGCATCGTCGAGCACCGTCAGCACACGGGCCAGGCGGTCGGCAGGATGCTCGCCAAAGGCAGCGGCCTCGGCAGCAAGCGCCTCGGCCTGCTCAGCACCGCCCTCAAACAACTCGGCACGGGCACCGGCAACGCAGGCAACATACACGTCGCGCACGTGCGCCACCAGGTCGCGCGTCAGCTCCAGCAGGTCGTTTCCTTCCTCGACCTGCGCACGGATCAGTCCATATAGCTCGGCGACATCACGCTCGGCGATGGCGCGGGCAAACTCGCCCAGGATCTGGTCCGAAACCTCGCCCAAAAGCGAGCGGGCGTCGTCCGCATGCACAGAACCGTTGCCAAAGACGCTCAGTTGCTCCAGCGTGGACAACGCGTCGCGCATGCCGCCCTTGGCATGGCGCGCCACGATAGCCAGCGCCTCGTCGTCGTAATCAAAGCCCTCCTGCTCGCACACGTATGCCAGGCGATGCTCAATATCCTCGTTGCCGATACGATGGAAATCGAAACGCTGGCAGCGCGAGAGGATGGTCTCCAGAATCTTTTGCGGGTCGGTGGTGCACAGCACAAAGATCACGTGTGCCGGCGGCTCCTCAAGCGTCTTGAGCAGCGCGTTGAACGCCGCCGTCGTGAGCATGTGGACCTCGTCGATGATATAGATCTTGTACTTGCCGCGCACCGGGGCAAAGTTGACGGAGTTGATGATCTCCTCGCGCACGTTGTCCACGCCGGTACGGCTTGCGGCATCGAGCTCGTAGACATCCGGGTGGTTGCCCTCGGCAATGAGCTCGCACTCCTCGCAAGTACCGTCAGGCATGCAGCCGCTTGCACCCTCGGTGCGCGCCGCCTCGGCATTGCGGCACAGCAGCGCCTTGGCCAGAATGCGCGCCATGGTGGTCTTGCCCGTGCCGCGCGGTCCGCAGAACAGGTAGGCGTGGGACAGGCGTCCCTCGGTGATGGCGTGCTCGAGCGTCGAGACGATATGCTGCTGGCCCACCACGGAGTCGAAGGTGAGCGGGCGATACTTTCGGTACAACGATTCCATGGGTGCTCCCCCGGGTATACTGAGTCTTGTTGCCGCGACGGCCATGCGGTCGCACGGCATACTGCATTCATAATAACCCGTACGGCGAGCCCGCCGCGATAGGAGTCCAAAGAGCATGGCAGACGCAGAGAGCAACCTCGTTCCCTCCGAAGCAGCCGACCAGGTCGAGGTCGCGCTCGAGAAGCAGGCCGCAGCCGACGACGGTATCCTGTACCTCAACGAGTACCAGTACGAAAACGACCTGGTCACCGACTTCGCCCGCCTGGTCGCCTCGCCCAGGCGTCGCGGCTCGCTGTATGTCGCCGCCGCGATTGCCGCGCTCATCGGCATCGGCATGCTGGTGGCCGGCGGCAACTGGATCAAGTTTGGCGTCGTCTTGATCGTATTCGGCGCCTTTTTGGCCTGGTGGAGCAAAAACCTGCACCACACCCTCGCCCGCGACTTTATCGACGCCGTCGAGGCCGACGAGTCCATGGGTGGCCGTTATCGCCGCGTCGCCGCCAACGAGGACGGCCTGATGGTTTGGGGCAAGAGCGGCAAGTCGCAGTTCTTCCCGTTTGAAAAGCTCGACCACGTGCTCGACGGCGAGCGCATCTTTGTGGCCATGTTCGCCGACCAGGGCGTGACGATCCCTAAGGACACCTTTGTCCGCGGCGATGCCGAGCAGTTCGGTCCCTTCCTCAAGGCGCGCATCAACAAAAAACTCCGCATCGAGACCAAGAAGAAGAAAATGAAGGCCGAGAAGGCCGCCGCCGAGGCCAAGCAGGGCGACAAGCCCCAGGAGACCAAGGGCAAGCAGCGCAAGCAGAAGAAGGACAAGAAGAAGCGCTAAGGCCAAGCCAGACAGGCAGCCTCGCATCCCGCTATCCTCCCCATGCACCCGAGCGTGCTACACTAGCAGCATCTATGCCACCGCGAACGGCTCGGCTCCGCGCCCGCCGCTCGCAAACGAACTTTAAACGCACGAGGGTTGGCCATGCCGCTTTTCTCGCAACATACCGCCCGGTTCTCGCCGGACGTTCCCTTGGAGGGCACCAGCTCTCGCGAGCTGCTCAAGCGGTACCAGCCGCTCGAGACACTTGCGACTGGCGGTTTTGGCTCCATCGAGATCTGCCGCGACACGCACCTGCGCCGCCGCGTCGCCATTAAGCGCATCCCCCTTATCAACGGCGCCGGCATGCCCGCCAGCGATATCATGGATGTCCTGCGCGAGGCGCACACTGCCGCCATGCTTCAACATCCCAATATCGTGCAGGTCATCGACTTTACGCACGACACAGCCTATGCCTACCTGGTTATGGAATATGTCGATGGCATGTCGCTGGCCGAGTTTTTGCACCGCGTGGACGGCCACTCACTTACCTTTGACGAGGCCGCGGCCATTGCCGATGCCCTGGGCCAGGCGCTCACCTTCGCCCATAGTAATGGCGTACTCCACCTGGACATTAAGCCCGCCAACGTGCTCATCGACCACTCGGGTAATGTAAAGCTCACCGACTTTGGCATGGCGCGACTGTCGTCCGCCGGTGGCTTTGGCGGCTCACGCGGCGGCACCATCGGCTACATGCCGCCCGAGCAGCTCGATATCGAGACCGGCACGGTCGACGAGCGCGCCGATGTCTTTGCCCTCGCCTGTGTGATCTACGAGGGCCTGTGCGGCAGCGCTCCCTTTATGGCGGCCACGCCCGCCGACTCGCTCGACCGCATCATCGGCGGCGCCACCTATCCCAGCGAGCTGATACCACACTTTCCCCCGGGAGCCGAGGCCGCGCTCATGAGCGCGCTCTCCCCCATGCCGCAGGACCGCCCCAACAGCATCGAGGCATTTTGCGACCAACTCCTTGCCGGTCTGGGCAGCGTGCGCGAAGGCCGTCGCAGCCTGGAGCAAATGGTTGGCGAACTTTCGGATGACGAGCAGAAGCTCGACGATATCGAGCCGTCGCACTACGAGGACGACGCCATCGAGGTCGACCCCGCACTCGGCTGGGCGGGCACGCGCTGGAGCCCTGCGCGCGACTACAC
>USNX01000158.1 GCA_900556205.1 uncultured Collinsella sp. | reverse complement strand
TGTGCTCGACGGCTGTCTGGCTGTCCGAGCCCACGACCCTCACGTTTGGCGATGGTCTCTGGTTTAGCTTTGAGACGGTCTCGACGATCGGCTTTGGCGATATCCCCGCCGAAACGCCGGTTGCCCGCGGCATTACCGTTATCCTAAGCGTCATCAGTATCTTCTACATCGCCATGCTCACGGGCGTGGCGGTGAACTACTGCAATACGCTTATCAAGCTGCGCCAAAAGGACACCATGGCGCGCTTTATGGACGATCTTGAGCATTTGGAAGAGCTCGATCGTGACGAGCTCGCCGATCTTTCGCGTCGCGTGCGCGAGTATCGTCGACGCCAGCGCTAAGACGAACGTCGTGCGCCACAACAAGGGGGACCAAATATGAATATCACCGTGTATCTGGGTGCCAGTGCCGGCAATGATCCGGCGTTTCTGCCCGCGGTGCAGGAGCTGGGCAACTGGATTGGCGCCAACGGGCACGCGCTGGTATACGGCGGGTCCAAATCGGGCCTGATGGGTGCGCTCGCCGATAGCGTACTCGAGGCGGGTGGACACGTGACGGGTGTTGAGCCGAGCTTTTTTATCGAGGCCGAGTTTCAACATGACGGTATCAACGACCTTATCGTGACGAGCGATATGGCGGAGCGCAAGGCCAAGATGATTGAGCTCGGCGATGCGTTCATCGCATTTCCGGGCGGTACGGGCACGCTCGAGGAGATTGCCGAGGTCATGTCCGCCGTGTCGTTGGGACACCTGAGTGCTCCGTGCATCCTGTATAACCTGGACGGTTACTACAACGACCTCAAGGCGCTGCTCGGGCACATGATTGATAAAGGGCTTTCGAGCCCGAGGCGCCAGCACGGCATCTACTTTGCCGACGATTTGCGCGAGATTGCCTCGATTATCAACGGATAAGTCTTGAGCCTGCCCCACCATGACTCCCAATGGTGCCGTTTGCGGCGCAGATGGTTGGCTCGTTCGAGCAACGCTCACTCTACAATAAAACGTATCTATGTCGACTTTAACCGCGGGAGGACCCGATGGATAACCTTGCCAAACCCACAAACCGCGCGCTGTTTTTGGTCAGCGTTGCCGTGACCGGTGCACTCGCAGGTGCTGCGGTCTGGCTGTTCTTTTTTGCGATGGAGCACGGTATCGACTATCTATGGACCGAGATTCCGCACGCGCTGGGCGTCGCTTCGCCCGAGCTTGCCAGCGGCCCGTTTGGCTTTCTGCCGTACCCGTTTTTTATCTGCCTGCTGGGCGGCCTGTTAATCGGTCTGTACGAAAAGATGACAGGCACCAAGACCGATGACCTCAACCAGGTGATGGCTAAGGTTAAGCAAGACGGGCGCTATCCGTACGACAACCTGGGCAAGCTTTCGCTCGCGGCATTGCTGCCGCTGCTGTTTGGCGGAAGCATTGGACCGGAGGCCGGCCTGACCGGCGTTATCGCAGGTCTGTGCAGCTGGGTCGGCGACCGCATGCGTCGCTTTGGCGCCGAGTTTAGGGAGCTTACGCTGCTGGGCACCCAGGCTGCCCTGACGGCGCTCTTTACCGCGCCCGTCTTTGGTTTTGTGGCACCGCTTGCCGGCAGCGCCGACGGCCAGGGCGAAGACGCCGACGATGAGTCCGTGTCCGACGAGGTCACCATCAAGCTGCCCAAGGCGCAAAAGACCGTGGTCTACGGCATTGCGATTGCCGGCGGTCTGGGCACCTACCTGCTGCTTGGCCAGCTTGTGGGCGGCGGCATGGGTATGCCGAGGTTCGAGTCCGCCGAGGTGGGCAACCTGGAGCTTACCTGGCTCATTCCTCTGTCGCTGATCGGAACAATCTGCGGCTGGCTGTACTTTGTCTCTGAGCACGCGAGCGAAGTGCTTGCCCACGCAATAGGGGAGCACCCCATCGCTAAGGCCATGCTGGCCGGTCTGGTACTTGCCGCCTGCGGTACGGCTCTGCCCTTCACCATGTTTGCCGGCGAGACGCAGGCCGACGTGCTCATGGAAACCTATCTGACCATTCCCGCCGGCGTGCTTATCGCGACCGGTCTTGTTAAGGCCATGCTGACGCCCGCCCTCATCAACCTTGGTTGGCGCGGCGGCCACTTCTTTCCGGTTATCTTCTCGGGCGTAAGCCTGGGCTATGGCCTTGCCATCCTCACCGGCGCAGATCCGGTCTTTTGCGTCGCCGTCTGCACGGCATCGACGATGGGCGCCGTCATGCGTCAGCCGGTCATGGTCGTGGGCCTGCTGCTCATGTGCTTCCCACTCAAAGGCATCGTCTGTATGATCATCGCTGCCGCCATCGCCGCCGGCATTCCGCTGCCCAAGCCGCTGCGCAAGTAGTACGGTGGCTCACGCTGGGGATATGCCATTTGTCACGGATTTACGGGGAGGGGCGGCGATCGCGTCCTTCGTGGATTGAGACACGCGTGGCTACAGATCGCGTACTCGATAAACCTTGGTGCTGACGGTGCAGCTGATTGCACATAGCGCGAGGGCAAGTACGGCGATGCCTGCACACAGACAGCTAAGAACGGCAGGATCGGGATTCGCCCCGGCAATCGACATGAGCCAGTTGCTGATGGGGTTGGAGGAACTCAGCATTGCCATGGTGCCGCAGCCAAACAGGGCAAACAGGCCAAGGGATAGGCGCAGCGCCTCCATGTGTCCAAATCGGAAGAACAGCGGCTGTGTCAAGAATACCATCATGAGGGAGATGAGCATCGATGCCGCCGAGGCGGTTGCGATTTCAAAGATCGTCTGGCATGTCGAAGGGATGCCCATGGGGTCGAAGAGCGGAAGGGCGAGGATGTTCAGAAGCGTAGCCGCGCATGCCATGACGACCGAGAAGACAACGATGCACAGGTAGCGTGCGCAAATAATGTCTTTGCGCGAGAAGGGCAACGTTGCTCGATAACGCTCCCAGCCGTTTTGGTTATCGTAGCCAGCTAGCGAGTTCATGATTATGATGGGCGACATTGCGCTGACCGCACAGGCGCCGGCGCTCATGCCGGAATCGCCATCCGACATGTTTGCAATGGTCAGAATGGCGAAGATGAACAATCCGACCCCCGCAATGCTCGGGATGAATGAGCGCATGATGGCGAATTCGGACATAAAGGCACGTTTCATTTGGAGGCTCCTTTCAGCGTAAGGCGCAGATAGTCATCAATGGTTGCGCGGTCGCATGGAATCTCGGGGAAGGCCTCGAGCGTTTCGCGACGGTTGGGCACGAGCACGTCCACGCTGTAGGCGTGGCGGGCGGCATGGGCACCTTCGACGCAAGCCATAAGCTCGGCGGCCTGCGCTTGGGTGCAGTGGGCGATGCCGGCTCGGTCGGTAATGTCCTCGCGCGGCAGGTCAAACACAATCGAGCCGTTATCGATGCAGATGACGCGGTCGGCGGCGCGATCGAGGTCGGACGTAATGTGGCTCGAGAGCAGCACGCTGTGCTGGCCGTCGGCGACAAAAGCAAGCAGCTCATCGAGCAGTTCCTCGCGCGCCATGGGATCGAGGCCCGCGGTGGCTTCGTCCAAAAGGAGTAGCTTGGCATTATGGCTGAGTGCACAGGCAAGCTGCAGTTTCATGCCCATGCCGCGGGAGAGGTCCTTGACCTTTGTCTTGGGATCCAAGTCAAATCGGTCGATGAGGCTGGCGAAGGTGTCGTGGCTCCAAGTGGGGCATGCCGGGCTTACGAGTGCCTCGACTTCGGTTACCTTGAGTGTGGAAGGGAAGGGGCATGTGTCCAGCACGAGGCTGGACACATGCCCCTTCC
>USNX01000157.1 GCA_900556205.1 uncultured Collinsella sp. | reverse complement strand
GGAGAGCGGCATCGAGGGCGTCTTTGCCTACCGCAGCGCCGACGAGACCCCCGAGGTCGAGACCATCGACTTCCGTGCCAAGGACATCCACGTGTACAGCGGCGCCAAGATCGCCCGTCCGCGCGTGATCATCCCCGTGTTCCCCGGCACCAACTGCGAGTACGACAGCGCCCGCGCCTTCCGTGCCGCCGGTGCCGAGGCCGACACCTTCGTGATCAACAACCTCACGCCCGAGGCCGTCGCCGAGAGCACCCACGAGCTTGCCCGCCGCATCCGCGCAAGCCAGATCGTCATGATCCCCGGCGGCTTCTCGGGCGGCGACGAGCCCGACGGCTCCGCCAAGTTCATCACGGCGTTCTTCCGCGCTCCCGAGGTCACTGAGGCAGTCCGCGACCTGCTCAAGGCCCGCGATGGCCTGATGCTGGGCATCTGCAACGGCTTCCAGGCCCTGATCAAGCTCGGTCTGGTGCCCTACGGCGACATCGTCGACGCCACGCCCGATGCGCCCACGTTGACGTTCAACACCATCGGTCGCCACCAGAGCCGTCTGGTGCGTACCCGCATCTCGTCCAACCTGTCCCCGTGGCTGTCGCAGTGCAGCCTCGACGACCCCTATACCGTCGCCATCAGCCACGGCGAGGGCCGCTTTGTCGCCAACGACGAAGTGCTCGCCCAGCTGATCGCCAACGGCCAGGTCGCCACGCAGTACGTGGGCGAGGACGGCAAGCCCAGCATGGATCTTTCCGTCAACCCCAACGGCTCCGCACTCGCCATCGAGGGCATCACGAGCCCCGACGGCCGCGTCCTGGGCAAGATGGGCCATGCCGAGCGTCGCGGCGACAGCCTGTACCGCAACGTGCCCGAGCATGTCCCCGGCGATAAGTTCATGCCGATCTTCGAGAGCGGCGTGGCCTACTTCGCCTAAACCTTTCCCATCGGGTACAATCCCCTCGGGTAACAACACCCGCCACCGGCACACCCGGTGGCGGGTTCTTTTTTGCTTCGCGCATACAGGAAGGACATCATGGAAAGCCGCAAGCCGTATCTCGCCACCCTGCCCGGACTTATCCTGGGCTGTCTTGTTTGCTGTGCACTCTGGGGATCGGCCTTTCCCTGCATCAAGATCGGCTACGCACTCTTTGGTATCCCGGCGCACGATAGCGCCTCGCAACTGCTCTTTGCAGGTTTGCGCTTCACGCTTGCCGGTATCCTGGTTATCGCCGGTATGAGTGCGGCCCAGCGCCGCCCGCTCGTCCCACAGGTACGCGATATCAAGCCCATCTTTATCTTGTCGCTCTTTCAGACCATCGGTCAGTACTTCTTTTTCTATCTGGGCCTCTCGCGCGCCAGCGCCATGTCGAGCTCCATCATCGAGGCCAGCGCCAACTTCCTAGCCATCCTCTTTGCCGCCCTGGCGTTTCGCACCGAAAAGCTCGATGCGGCCAAAGTGCTCGGCTGCGTACTGGGCTTTGCCGGTGTCGCGCTCGTCAACCTTTCGGGCGCGGATGGCACCTTTGGCTTTACGCTCGACGGCGAGGGATTTATCTTGGCCTCCACTGTTGCGGGCGCCCTGTCGACCTGCCTCATTGGCATCTTCTCGCGCGAGCATGACGGCGTCTTGCTCGCCGGCTGGCAGTTTTTAGTCGGTGGCGTGGTCCTTACCGCCATCGGGTTTTTGATGGGCGGCACGTTGTCCCCCACCGAAATCGCCCCCGCCATCGCGCTCATCATCTACATGGCGCTTATCTCCGCGGTCGCCTACTCGCTGTGGTCGCGCCTGCTTGCCGTCAACCCCGTCAGCCGCGTCTCGGTCTTTGGCTTTATGAACCCGGTCTTTGGCGTGCTGCTGAGCGCGCTGCTGCTCGGCGAGGGCGCTGGCACGAGCCCCGTTACCGTCATAGTTGCCCTGCTGTTGGTCTGCGGCGGCATCATCATTGTCAACAAACCCAAAAAAGCCTAGCGAGCTCACCTTTTTAGGAAGGGCATTCGCATACTTTAGCTTAATGGAATACATCGATGAGCTGAGGGCCGCCACGCACGCAAGCGTGCGACCCTTTTCCTAGCGTATCTGGATGCCGGCTTTCTTTTTCTCGGCCTTGACGCGGTAGAGCTCCGCATCGGCAGCGCGAAGTAAGTCTTGCCAGGTATCAACACTATCGCCGACCCGCGCGTAACCGATGGACATCCGCAATGCATACGGTACCTCGGCACGAGCGAGCTCGTCGTCAATCGCCGAACACAGGTCTATGATGTCCTGTTCCGCCGCTGCCTTTTGGAGCACCACAAACTCATCGCCACCATAACGTGCGATAAAGCCACCAGCCGGCGAGCAGACGTCCTTGAGCGCCGTCGCAACAACCTGAAGAGCATGGTCGCCCTCAACATGTCCATAGTGATCGTTAATCTGCTTAAAACCGTCAGCATCCATCATCAGCAGATACACACCCTCGGCCTGGTCAGCACCCGAGAACAGCGACAGCATATAGGTCTCAAAACGGTTGCGATTGTTAAGGCCAGTCAACGGGTCGGTCGAGATCAGCTGCTCCTGGCAGATGATGTAGAGCAGCAGGATGCTCAGCGTTATACCGACACAAAGGCCCGGTATCGAAAACACCACCTGAAAGGTACCACCCACCAGAGCGGGAACCGCAAAGAAGGCAAGAGTGCGATAAATGGCCTTCTTTTGCAGGCTTTCGACTTTTCGAGCATGGACAAAGGCATGCAGGGACGTATATATGACGTAGCAGTAGCTAACAATAGGCTGAATCATATAAGCCGCACCGCGACGATATACGCCCTGTGCATCGATGTAGAACAGGGCGTGTGTCCAGTAGCTTGTAAACGCCAACACAACCACCAGCACCGTCGGAAGCGTCGCGAGCACCACCCTGGAGCGCGTGGTCAGAAGTCGAGAGCCCTGCATCGTCTCGGAATAGATGAACCAGATGAGGCACGCGATGGCAAACAGCGAAAACGAAACCGCGTTGGAAACCCAGTTGGCAGCGATGCCCAAGGAGGTGTTAACCCCGTCCGAGAGCGTCCAGATCATATCGAAGAAGACATAGGCGGCAGATGTGTAGCCGAGCATACTGAACAAAAGCTGCTGGGTGCTCGAGAACAGGGAGCGACGGCTTCGTGCGGCAAGTACGATAAGAATAATCATGCACAGCATAAATATCTCGATCTTGAGTGCCTTAACCACTAGGTCCCATCCCCTCTATATCCAAGTCGCCAGAATCGCCCGAGTCATGCCCGGGCACCAAACACCCCTTACTCCGCAGGGGTAAAGGGAATAATAGCAGAGCGTCCGAATGACTCTGGATAACAGATGCCGTTCGGACGCTCTGATGGCGCGAATTGCACGCACCGTTTCACTGATTCGAAGAGACGACTACTCGCCGTCGATATCGGTCGCAACAGCCTCCTCGATAGCCTCGACACCGGCAACGGACAGGTCTTCCTTGCCCTGGCAGAACTTCTTATCGACCCAACCGGTCAGGATCGGAGCCATGATTGCCGTGATGATAACGGCGGTGGCGATCTGGGCATACGCGGTGGGCGCAAGCTCGGCATAACGCGGCGCGACCTCGGCGAGGGCGACCGGCGTGGTCATAGCCGTGCCGGCGATAGTGGAGCAGGCAACGGCCGCCTTGCCGTTACCGCCGCACAGGCGCTCGAAAGCAAAGGTGATGGGGCCGACGATAAAGAGCGTGATCAGGCCCAGCAGGATGCCCGAAATGCCGCCGGTGATGAAGCTCGAAAGGCTCATGGACGCACCGAGCTGAAAACCGATG
>USNX01000156.1 GCA_900556205.1 uncultured Collinsella sp. | reverse complement strand
GTGCTGCGACATGCGATGCTAAAAATCATGTGATGCATGAGGTTGTCGCTCAAAAAGAAGCCGATGCGATCCTCTTCGGCCATGGCCTTTTCCTGCAGCGCGATGGCGCGGTCGAGCTGCTCGATGTCGGCCGACGTGGCGCGCGCACAGCACTCCACAATCACCTGCTTTTCCAGATGCTCGCGGATGTAACAGGCACTCTCGGCAAGGGTGAGGTTGATGGGTGAGACGTAGGTACCGCTCTGGGGCACGGTGCGCACCAGGCCCTCTTGCGCCAGACGCACCAGTGCCTCGCGCACAGGGGTGCGCCCCATATCCAGGTCGTCGCAAAGTTGCTTGACGCCCAGCTTTTCGCCCGGCTTGTAGTCCAGGTAGACGATTTTGCGTCGGATGGTGTGGTAGGACTGGTCCTGTAGGCTCGTTTCCTGCTCGCCGACGTGCATCGATTCTTCCATAGCGCCTCACTGCCGTTGTATCACACTCATATATCTGTTGAATATTATGCCGCGAATCGGCCCGCCACAGTGGGTAATTCAATTGTCGTATAGGATCTTTTGCGACATCTTTGCCTGCGTTTGTGCGGGATTGCGCTCAACGATGACGTATCATAAGCCGTCGCAAACGTGAAATAGAAAGAAGGAATCCCATATGCAGCTGGCAAATATCGTACGCGAGCGTTGGAGGGGCGTCGTGTTCTGCCTGATCATCGCCATTCCCGCAACATTGCTCGGCAAGCAGGTCGAGGTGGTTGGCGGGCCGGTATTTGCCATCCTCATCGGCATGGTTCTGGCGCTTGCCTTTCCCAAGGATCGTCGCGAACCGCTCGCTGCCGGCGTTACCTATACATCCAAAAAGATCCTGCAGTATGCGGTCATCCTGCTTGGCTTTGGCATGAACCTCTCACAGATTCTGTCCAAGGGCGCCCAGTCGTTGCCGATTATCGTGGCGACGATCTCGACCTCGCTTGTCATCGCCTTTGTGCTCTGCCGCGTCATGAAGGTTCCGAGCAAGATTGCGACGCTCGTGGGCGTGGGTTCGTCGATTTGCGGCGGTTCGGCCATTGCCGCGACCGCGCCCGTCATCGATGCCGACGATCGCGAAATCGCCCAGGCCATCTCGGTTATCTTCCTGTTTAACGTTATCGCGGCGCTCGTGTTTCCGACGCTCGGCGGCATGCTCGGCCTGACCAACGAGGGCTTTGGCCTGTTTGCCGGCACTGCCATCAACGACACCTCGTCCGTAACGGCTGCGGCGAGCGCTTGGGATAGCATGCATCCCGGCGCCAATGTGCTTGAGAGCGCCACGGTGGTTAAGCTCACCAGGACGCTGGCAATCATTCCCATCACGCTGGCGCTTGCTTGCTGGCAGATGCGTCTGGCGCGCAAGGCCGGCGGCGACGCCAAAAACACTTTCTCGTTTAAGCGGGCTTTTCCGATGTTTGTCCTGTTCTTTGTGCTGGCGAGCGTGGTCACCACGGTGTTTCAGCTTCCCGTGTCCATCACGGCGCCCATCAAAGAGTTGTCGAAGTTCTTTATCGTGATGGCCATGGCGGCTATTGGCTTTAATACCGATATCGTCGAGCTGGTCAAAAAGGGCGGCAAGCCCATCGCGCTGGGCTTTTGCTGCTGGATTGGCATTGCGTGCATGAGTTTGGGAATGCAACACGTACTGGGAATCTGGTAGAGAAGTAGCTTGTTTGTGTGCTGGTTGCTGGTGAGCGCAAGCCTGCGGTGGAGCGATAGGAGCTCTTGCGGGTATGGCTTGTCCGCAGGTTTATAAGTCCCGAAGAGCTCTTATCGCCCCGCCAGGATGGCGATGCGGGGCAACATCTATACTCGCAGGACGGCGCTTTCTGCCCTATAGTGTTTGGTGAGCAATATCGTTCAATTTTGAAACACTCGGTCGTATGACCGTCGGCGGTTGCATGTCGCCGCGGACAGGGGCAAATCATGGATAGCGATGCCAAGCTGAACATCTTGACTGGGGCCCTGGCTGCTGCCGGGGCCTCGGCATTGGCAATCGATGCGCGTGGGGACGTCGCGATCTCGACCGTGAATGACGCGGCGCTTGAGCGGGATGTGGCGGCTTTTGTCGCCGAGCGCCTCGACCGTATAGGAGACGGCGCGCGTCTGGTTATGGGGCGTGCGGGTACGCGCCTGAGCCTGACCGTTCGCCCCACCGACAAAGAGGGCGGGGGACTTTGGGTCGTCGTGGTCCGCGAGGTGCGCGGTGCCGCGGCGCATGCGGGCATCGAGTGGCTCAACGCCGACGAAGTTGAGGCCCGCTATGAATCGAGCGCGTACGGCATCGTTGAGGGTGCCGCTGCGGTAGCTGCACCGGTTTCCGAGAGCTATGCGCGCGGCGTGCCCCTTATGCTCGAGGGCGAGCTGGGCGCGGGCCAGATCGAGATCGCCAAGCGCCTCTATCTGGACGGTCCTTTTGCCGATCAGCCCTTTGTTTCCGTCGCGCTCGATGAACTCACCGATCGCGGTTGGCGCCATGTGCTCAAAAGCTCCGAATCGCCGCTGTTCCAAACGGGGCTGACACTTTGCATTGAGGGCTGGAATGCGGTTGGCCCCCAGCGCCTCCGCGAGCTGGTCTCCACGATGGCCGACACCGCGTTGGCGACGCGCTGTCATGTGGTGCTGACGGCGAATGACATGCCGGGCGGCAGCGAAAGTGATCAAGCCGCCTTTGTGACCGAGCGCTTCGCCTGTGCGGTGAGCGTGGCGCCGGCAATCGCCGAGCAGGGAGCCGCGTCGACGAAGGTCGCGCGCTATTTGGAATATCTCGCTGATGCATTTGGGACGGCAGCGCCCACGCTGTCTGCCACGGCGACGAAGACGCTCGATGCTTACCGCTGGCCGCGCAATTATCTGCAGCTCCGCGAGGTCTCGGAACGACTGTATATATTGGTGGGGGCGGGCACGGTGGACCGCGCTGTGGCGGAGGAAGTGCTCGCCCAAGAGGACGTGATTAAGACCGCAACCTTTGGCGCCCCGACACTCGAAAGCGACCTGTATATTCTGCGACCGCTGGCCGATACCGAGCGAGATATCGCGCATCTGGTTGTAGACCATCTCCACGGTAACCGAACCCGTGCGGCGGAGGTGCTGGGCATAAGCCGTACAACGCTGTGGCGCTTGCTGAAGGACGATGACCGTTGAGCGAGGCGCCCGTGACCGCGCGTGACGCGTGTGCTACAGTCCAAAGCGTTATTGTTTCGATTTGGTTACGGCGTGCGAGGGCATATGGCTGAGACTTCAAAACCGAGCCGCAGAAGGCGGAGTGCCGCGCCGGTCAACCGACGCACAACATCGGTGACGTGGGGTAAACACGCCTCGGGGTTTGATGGCTCGTTCAAGCGCACTAAATACGGCTATCCTTCGGCAAGCGCCCGCTTGGCAATGCAGGCAGAGTCCTCACTGTGGGGCCGCAAACGCGTGGTGGGTTCAAAGCTCAAGCACGACGGAACGCTCGGTTACATCAGCCGCGGGGCGGCTCGCCGCAGTGGGCTCAATCCTGCTGGTTGGCATCGTTATGTGCCGATCGTGGCCGTCGTTGCGGTGATCGTCATCGCACTCGCTGCGCTTGGCTACGCCGGCGGTGGCGCCAACTTGGACGCAGTGTTTAAATCGCCCGAGCTCGCGCATGCAGGCACAGAAGTTGTCGAGGGCGCTCAGACCCAGATGGGCGTCGCGCCCCAGCGCGGCATCGTTGCGGCGGCCTCCACCATCGCCGATGCGCAGACGATATGAGCAGGACATAAAAACATTGAGAGCCCCTGCTGCATGAAAGACC
>USNX01000155.1 GCA_900556205.1 uncultured Collinsella sp. | reverse complement strand
GCTGCGGGTTGGTCGGGCGGCTCTTGAACTCGGGATGAGCCTGGGTTGCCACATACCACGGATGCACGTCGCGCGGCAGCTCGACCATCTCGACCAAGCGCTCGTCAGGCGACAGACCCGAGATAACCAAACCGGCGTCCTCGAGCTGGTCGCGGAAGGCGTTGTTGAACTCAAAGCGGTGACGGTGACGCTCGTAGACGAGTTCCTCGCCATATGCCTCACGAGCAAGAGTATCGGCGGCGAGCTTGCACGGATAGGCGCCCAGGCGCATGGTGCCGCCCTTCTCGGTCACGTCCTCCTGCGAGCTCATCAGGTCGATGACGCTATACGGACCGTCCGGATCAAACTCGGAGGAGCTGGCACCGGCAAGGCCGACAACGTTGCGGGCGAACTCGCACACGGCGACCTGCATACCCAAGCAAATGCCCAGATACGGAATCTTGTGCTCACGGGCAAACTCGGCCGCGAGGATCTTGCCCTCCAGGGCGCGCTTGCCAAAGCCGCCGGGAACCAGGATGCCCGAGGCGTCGCCCAGAACCTCGGAGACATTCTGCTCGTCGAGGCTCTCGCCGTCGACCAGCTGGACGTCCACATGGCGATCGTAGAAGACGCCCGCATGGTGCAGGGCCTCGATAACCGACAGGTACGCATCGGGCAGCTGCGTGTACTTGCCCACGACGGCGATCTTCACCTTGTCGGCGTGATGGTTGGCGTGATTCTGTTTGCGCAGGAACTCGTTCCACTCGCTCATGTCGCGCTCACGCGGATCCAGACCCAGGCGCTCGCAAATGCGCAGGTCAAAGTCCTGCTCGGCAAGCAGCTGCGGAACATCGTAAATGCTCGCGCAGTCCTCGTTGGTAAAGACGCAATCGGTGTCGACGTCGCAGAAGCTTGCGATCTTTCCGCGGATAGCGTCATCGATATGGTGGTCGGAGCGCAGCACGATGATATCGGGCTGGATGCCAAAGCTGCGGAGCTCCTTGACGGAATGCTGCGTGGGCTTGGTCTTGACCTCGTGGGCGGCGGCGATATAGGGAACGAGCGACACGTGGATGTAGCAGACGTTCTCGGGGCCGGCCTCCTTGCGGTACTGGCGGATGGCCTCGACAAACGGTTGGGACTCGATGTCGCCGATCGTGCCGCCCAGCTCGGTGATGACTACATCGGAGCCGGTCTGCTCCTCGATGCGGCGGAACTTGTCCTTAATGGCATTGGTGACGTGGGGAATCACCTGCACGGTACCGCCCAAAAAGTCGCCGCGACGCTCACGGGCGATTAGGCTTTTGTAGATGGCACCGGTCGTAAAGTTGGAATCGCGGGTCAGATTCTCATCAATAAAGCGCTCGTAATGACCCAGGTCCAGGTCGGACTCGTAACCATCCTCGGTAACGAAGACCTCACCATGCTGGAAGGGGCTCATGGTACCGGGGTCGACGTTCAGATACGGGTCGGCTTTCTGCATCGTTACTTTGTAGCCACGCGACTTGAGCAGACGGCCCAGCGAGGCCGCGGTGATACCCTTGCCCAGGGACGAAACCACGCCACCGGTTACGAACACATGCTTGGTCATATTGAGTTACCTGCGCTTCCCGTAGAAGTTGTCCATACACATCTTACGGGTCTTCATTGTAATACTCGCGCCGCGGACCGTTCGCAATTTTTCTCGCGTGCGATTGCATTTCTCAATCTTGAAACAAAACGCCGCCCGGTTTCCCAGGCGGCGTCGTTATGGCAAGGGTTACATGCTGCTATCGATCAGCAGCCTCGTCCTCAAGCATTTCTTGAACGAGCATGCCGGTACGGACGCCCTCAAGATACCACTCGCCACGTTCGGTGAGGCAAATACCATTTGCAAGCTGACCGCCGTCGTCGCTATAACGCGAGACGACATCAATCATGCCTTCGGAATCCAAGCGATCGATTGCGGCGCGGGCACGATACGGCGAAACCCCCACGCGCTCGGCAAGCGTTTTGCGCGAGAAACCATACGGCCCGCCATTGTCTTCGGTTTGCTGGTCGATCTCCATCAACACCAGCACCTCGACACGCTTCATATCGTTGACACTCGCACGACCCTTGCCCGCCATAGCAGCCTCCTCAAACCGAGCACGAGCATCTAACGCGCCGTGCGCGACCGACACACCTCACGATGGCAGGTAATATCCATCATGCGGCATCCCGCTAAGGATGAAACAGTTACGGTTATTGTATACCGCTCAAATTGTTTCTAGGCAGGTAAACGGTTATTTTTCGCCGAAATAGGCGCTTTATTGATCAAAAAGCCGTACCGGGCGCTAACCCGATACGGCCAAAATGCAATGCAATTACCGCGGTGCTTCAAACTTAGCGATGGAAGAAACCGCGGCGCTCAAACTTGGGCTCGCAGCACACGTTGATACCCAGTTTGCGCAGTACCGTCTCGTCCGTCGGCGAGATGATCACGCTAAAGAAGGCATCGCAACCGCGCAGCTGCTCCAGGCCCGAAAGGACGCGAGCGGCCGTCTCACTCGTGGCCGAGGTGATCGACAGCGCCATAAGCGTCTCGTCGGTGTGGAGGCGCGGGTTTTTGCTGCCCAGGAAATGCGTCTTGAGCTTGCTGATGGGCTCGATCGCCTCATCGCTAATGACCTCGAGCTCAAGGTCGACGCCCGAGACATGCTTGAGGGCGTTCATAATGAGCGAACTTGCGGCGCCCAGGCGCGTGGAGGTCTTACCGGTCACCACGGAGCCATCGGGCATGACCATGGCACCCACGGGACCGCCCGTCAGCTGCTCCCTGGTGAGGGCCGCCGAGCGCGCCGGTGAGTAGTTCTTATCGATGCCGGCTTTCTTCATAATAATCTTGAGACGGTCGACTTGCTCATCGCCCACGCCGGTACGGCGCACATTTTCGACCGCGGTAAAGTAGCGGCGGACAATCTCCATCTTGGAAGCGTCGCGGCAGGCATCGTCATCGGTGATGGCAAAGCCAACCATATTGACGCCCATGTCCGTAGGGCTCTGGTAGGGGCTCTTGCCCAGGATCTTTTCCATCAGGGCACGGACTACCGGGAAGGCCTCGACGTCGCGGTTGTAGTTGACCGTGGTCTTGTTGTAGGCCTCAAGGTGGAAGGAGTCGATGATGTTGGCGTCATCGAGGTCTGCCGTGGCGGCCTCGTAGGCAATGTTGACCGGATGCGTAAGGGGCAGATTCCAAACCGGGAAGGTCTCGAATTTGGCATAGCCGGCGGCCGTGCCATGCTTGTGCTCGTGATAGAGCTGAGACAGGCAGGTGGCAAGCTTGCCCGAGCCAGGACCGGGGGCAGTGACCACGACGAGCGGTCGGGTGGTCTCGACAAACTCGTTCTTGCCGTAGCCATCATCGGACACGATCAGATCGACATCGTGCGGGTAGCCCTCGATGGGATAGTGCAGCTTGGCAGGAATGCCGAGCGCGTTCAGGCGGTTGCGGAACACATCGGCAGCAGGCTGGCCGGCGTACTGGGTGATGACCACAGCCGCGACGGCAAAGCCGTTGCCGCGGAACAAGTCAACCAGGCGCAGCACATCCTCGTCATAGGTAATGCCAAGGTCACCGCGAGCCTTGTTTTTCTCGATGTGGTTCGCGTTGATCGCGATGATAACCTCGACATCGTCGGCGATGCTCTTGAGCATGCGGAACTTGCTGTCCGGTTCAAAACCCGGCAGCACGCGGCTCGCATGATAGTCATCGAACAGCTTGCCGCCAAACTCCAAATAGAGCTTGCCACCAAACTGTGAGATGCGCTCCTTAATGTGAGCAGCCTGCAGCTCGATATACTTCGCGT
>USNX01000154.1 GCA_900556205.1 uncultured Collinsella sp. | reverse complement strand
GGCAGTTGGTGGTGCAGGAAGCAGCGGAGATGATGTTGTCCTCAGCGGTCAGCGTCTCATGGTTGACGTTGTACACGATGGTGGGCAGATCGCTGCCGGCCGGAGCGGAGATGACGACCTTCTTGGCGCCAGCGTTGATGTGGGCCTGAGCCTTAGCCTTGCTGGTGTAGAAGCCGGTGCACTCGAGAACGACGTCGACGTCGAGGTCGCCCCAAGGCAGGTTGTTGGCGTCGGCCTCCTTGTAGATCTTGATCTCCTTGCCGTCAACGGTGATGGAATCCTCGCCAGCAACGACCTCGTGATCGCGAGCGTAGTTGCCCTGCGTGGAGTCGTACTTCAGCAGGTAAGCGAGCATATCGGGAGAGGTGAGGTCGTTGATAGCGACGATCTCGGAGCCCTCATGACCGAACATCTGACGGAAAGCCAGACGACCGATGCGACCGAAGCCGTTAATAGCAACCTTTACTGCCATTGTGTCTCCTTTCGTAAGGCCCCCGCGAGCTACAGCGCCCGCCGTTGAGGCCCACAAACTAACCACTCGCCTAATATACCTTTTTTTTGACTTGAATTTCACGAGAATGCTCGAAATTGAAAATCAAATTTGCGTTAAAACGCTTTAAAGAATAAAATAGCAGCTAAATCCGTATATAAGTCGATACTTTAACCTACCTGTTTGCTTCAATGAGCTTTTCAAGTCTCAAAACTCGATGGTAGAGGGCCGACTTCGACAAGGGAGGGTCAGCCATCTCCCCCAGATCGCGCAGTGACAGATCGGGATAGCGCTCGCGCAGGTCGCAAAAGACCGCCAAGGCGTCCGGAAGCGTGTCGCGCAAGCCCCGCTGTTCGAGCTCATCGATAAGCGCAAGCTGATGTTGGGCAGCACCGGCGCTTCTGGTCTGGTTGGCGAGCTCGGCATTCACGCGACGGTTCACATCGTTCTTAACCAACTTGACCGCGCGCGCCTCCTCAATCTCGGCAACGCTGCGCTTGGCACCAATCAGCTTTAATAGATGCTCGATTTCCTCGGCGCTCTTAATGTACACGGCATATGACCCCCGCCGTGCATTAACACGAGCATGGACCCCAATCTGCTCCAACAGATCGCAAAGTCCCTTGGCATATTGCTCGCCCTGCACAGCGATCTCCAAATGAAAATCGCCGCGTGGATCGGCCACGAAGCCGCCCGCGATGAGCGCGCCGCGGATATAGGCAAGTCTACAGCAAGGACGGGCGACAATGTGACGCGGCACACCTGCGACGAGCCCTCCCCTACGGTCGAGAATGCCCAGCAGCACCAGAGCCTTATCCAAATCGGGCTGATCAGGCAAGGTGATGAGGTAGTTTCGAACCTTATGCAAGACAGATTTGCGGACGGTGAACTCCGTTTTGAGCTTAAGGATACGATGCGTCAGCGTGATCATCGTGCGCGCGACGGCTCCCGTCTCAGTCGCAACCGTCAAACGATACCGCCCAGAGCCGGTAAGCGAGAGCGTACCACTCACACGCGTGAGGGCGGCAAGCGTCGACAAGTCGCAGTATTCACATTCGGGTTCGCAGCGCGCAAGCTCGTCGCGCACCTCAGCGGTAAACGACATGCAGGCCTATGCCTTCGTGTTGGCGCGCGACAGGTCGCGGTGGGAGATGCTCACATGATACTGAGCGCCTTCCAAATAACGGGCCGTGGCCTCGGCAATGGCAACGCTGCGGTGCTGGCCGCCCGTGCAGCCGATGGCGATAGAAAGCTGCGGCTTACCCTCCGCGATATAGCCCGGCATCACCGTATCGAGCAGCTGTGTCCAAGCCTTCCAAAACTCCTGCGTCTTGGGATGGTCCAGAACAAAATCGGAGACCTTTTTATCGAGACCGGTCATCGTGCGCATCTCGGGATCGTAGAACGGATTAGGCAGGAAGCGGACGTCGATCATAATGTCCGCCTCGACGGGCATGCCGTGCTTAAAGCCAAACGAGAACACGTGGACGTCCATGAGCTGCTGGTCGGACAGCTCGGAAAATGCCATACGTAGCTTGTTGCGCAGCGCAGAGGTGCGCAGACGACTCGTGTCGATAATCATATCGGCTCGGTCGCGCACGCCCTGAAGCTGAAGGCGCTCGCGCTGAATGGCATCGGCCGTAGTCTCCCCCGGCTTGGCAATGGGATGACGGCGGCGATTTTCGCTGTAGCGACGAATCAGCACCTCGTCAGAAGCCTCCAGGAACACGATGTCGCAGCTCATCTCGCGCTCTTCGAGCGCGGCGACCGCATCGAGCAACTCGTCAAACAGTCCCTGGCTACGCAAATCGCAGGTGACGGCGAGATGCCTGCCCACGCCCGTATTGATGCCGACGAGCTCGGCAAGCTGGGCGATGAGACGTGGAGGCAGGTTATCGATGCAAAAATAGCCCATGTCCTCGAACACGTGCATGGCCTGCGTGCGGCCCGATCCGGACATTCCGGTGATGATGACGATATCGGGGATGCGCTCCGAGCGCTCCGCCGCATCCATGGCATCTCCCTTTTGCATGTGCTGCCTCCCGAAAACAAGCGCGGGACCCAGCAACCCGGATCCCGCGCGGTCAATTGCCTATATTGAGTATACCGCCCCGAGCGGATACGAGGCCTGTCTTACGCCTCAAGCGCAGCCTTGAACCAACTCGTAATACTCGTGGGGTGCGTGATGGCGGTGCCGACGACAACGGCCCAGGCGCCAGCATCGATCGCGGCGCGAGCCTCCTCGGGCGTATGCACGCGACCCTCGCAAATGATGGGAAGGCCGGGGAATTCCTCGGTCGCCTGACGCAGGAGCGGCAGATCGGGGCCATCGGCCATGGTGCAGTCGATGGCGGCGACGCCGTGAGAAAGCGTGGTGGATACCAGGTCAAAGCCCATATCAGCAGCACGGCGAATATCCTCGATGGTGGCACAATCCGCCATCAGGAGCACACCCTCCTCGTGCAGAGGACGGAAGGTATCCTCGACCGTCTTGCCATCGGGGCGCGGACGATCGGTGGCGTCGATCGCCACGATATCGGCACCGGCAGCAACGCAGGCGCGAGCGTGACGCAGCGTCGGCGTGATGTAAACGCCCTCGTGCCCATCCTTCCACAGACCGATGACGGGAACCTCACAGCGACCCTTAATGGCGGCAATGTCGGCAAGGCCCTGGCAGCGAATGGCGGCGGCGCCGCCGAGCTCGCAAGCGCGAGACATTTGAGCCATGGTCTCGGGCGTACGAAGCGGCTCGCCCATATACGCCTGAACGCTCACGACGAGCTTGCCCTTCAGGGATTGAATCAATGGATCAACGGTCATAAGGCTGTAACCTTTCTCAGAACAGCCTCCCGAGGCGTGTTGTCTCGGGAGGCTCCTACAGCAGATACGTTTACTTCAACGAGGCAAGAAGATGCTCAGCGGCACCGATGAGCGGAGCATCGCCCTCCAGAGAACCGATGAGGATCGGCGTGTCCTGAAGCGGATCGAGCGCCTGGCTGGCATAGCCCTCGTGCACCGAATCCTTCCACGTCTGTGAACGCCAATCGGGACCTTGGTGAATTACACCGCCCGAAAGCACGATGACCTCAGGGTCCAGGATGTTAGCAAGCGAGCCCAAGCTGGCACCCAGCGCAAAGCCGGCATCATGGATGACCTCGGTCGCCTTTGCGTCGCCCGCGCGGCACAGGTCGTTCACATCGCGACCGACCGAAGGACGGCTGGGGTCGACGCGGCCAAAGCGCTCATCGTACATACGGCCAATCGAGGTACCCGAAGCGACCGACTCAAGATGGCCGGAACGCCCGCAGGCGCAGGGAATGCCGGCGGCAGCCGAGCACTCGATGTGGCCCATATGACCGGCAGC
>USNX01000153.1 GCA_900556205.1 uncultured Collinsella sp. | reverse complement strand
TTTTCGAGCGCGGCGGGCGCGGACTCGCGGGGGAGCGAGCGCACGTCGGCGTCCAGGCTGCGGCAGATCTGGCGCGAGTCGATGACGATGATCTTGCCGGCACGGCGCGCCTCGGCGTAGCCGTCCAGGTGAATCTTGAACCAGCTGTCCTCAAAGGCAGCGTTGTGCGCCATATACGGATACTTCTTCATGAGCTTGAGCAGCTGCTTCTGCAGTTCCTTGTTCTCGCGGAACGGCTTTTTGCCGTCGATGTCGTCCCAGGTAATGTGGTGGATATTCGACAGCGGCACGTCCTCGCCGCGATAGATATCGGGCAGACCGCAGTAGTGCGCCTCGGCGTCGTGCGGGACGGCGTCGCTCGTGAGGTCCATGATCTCCCAACCCACGTTGATGATATAGCCGCGCTCGGGCGCACGGCCGGTGGTCTCGATATCGATGCCCAGCACGGTGCCCTGGATGGGCTTGCGGGCGTAGGCCACGCCGAGTGCGTCGCGGTCGCCGCGAATCTCGCGCATGACCGATGCGGCGGTACGCTTTTGCATCTTACCGATGGCCGCGCAGGTGTCGGCATCGGACAGACCACGCGAAAGCGTCGCAGGCGTCACGTTGCGCAGGCGCGCCTCGCCGATCTGGTCGCACAGGTCGCGGTTGCGATCGGCCAGGTCGCGCACGGTTGCAAAGTCGAACCCGAGGTCGCCCTCGGCGGTAAAGTACTCGGTTTCGAGCACCTTAAGGGCCTCCTCGCCCTTCTGGCGCTCGGATTCCATGGCGCCGTGATCGCCGTAGATAAACATGGGAATAAACGGCTGGCGCTCGTATTCGAGTGCTTGCGATACGTTCATATGCTGCTCCTTGGATGGGCCGCGTTGTGCGGCTTTGAGTCATTAAGATGTGGCGAGATGATAGTTTACCATGGGCAACTATTGGCATCGCGCCTAGGATAACTACAATACCCTAGTTGACCGCTAGGACTTTTACAATGCTGCCGAAAGACACGAAAGGTTCCATCCGTCATGGGTTTGTTGATTGATATTCTGCTCGACGCCGGCAAGGACACGCTCTCGCTGGTGCCGTTTTTGTTGGTGACGTATCTGGCCCTCGAGACGCTCGAACATGTTGCGGGCAACCGCGTTAACGGCGCCATCAAGCGTGCCGGAGCCGCGGGCCCCGTGGTTGGCTCGTTGCTGGGCATGGTGCCGCAGTGCGGCTTTTCGGCAATGGCGGCCACGCTGTATGCCGGTCGTGTCGTGACCTTGGGTACGTTGGTGGCGGTGTTCCTTTCGACCTCCGATGAGATGCTGCCGCTGTTGCTCGCCGAGCAGGTGCCCGTGCAGACCATGGCGATGCTTTTGGCTTCGAAGGCACTGATCGCGCTGGTCACGGGCTTTATCGTGGACGCCGCCATTCGCGGCCTGCGTCGTAACGCTCGCGCGCATGCGGCGATTCGCCGCACCGTGCTGGGAACCGCGGCCAACCCGGCCCACGTGAACTGCGCGCACGACGACCACACTGGCGGTGACATCATCGACGAGGTGGCCGAGGCGGGCGTGAGCGCCGACCACATCCACGAGCTGTGCGAGCGCGACCATTGCGGTTGTGATGAAGACGAGGACGAGCACGACCACGGACATGGCCACGATCACGGTCATGAGGGCGAGCATGAACACCATGATGGCCACGGTCACTCCCACTCCCACGAAGGGACGCCTGTCCTGTCGATCATATGCAGCGCGATTTCGCACACCGTGCAGGTCTCGGTATTCATTTTTCTGGTGACGCTGATTCTGGTCGCCGTGCTCGAGTCGTTCGGCGAGTCCGCAATCGAGCAGTTCCTGCGCGGCAACGAGACGCTTGCGGTCCTGGGCTCGGCACTCGTCGGCCTGATTCCCAACTGCTCGGCCAGCGTCGTCATCACGCAACTGTACCTGGAAGGCGCGCTGCAGCTGGCCCCGATGCTCGCCGGCACGCTCATCTCTGCAGGTGTGGGCTACCTGGTGCTGTTCCGCACCAACCGCAGCGCCCGCGAAAACGTCCTGTTCCTGATCATGATGTACGTCATCGGTGCGGGCTGGGGTCTTATCCTTTCTGCCTTTGGCCTCTAAGTAGATGCTTGGGGCATGCCGTAAAAACTGGGGCATGCCGTAAAATCTACCGCCATGACCTGGGCGTTGGATGCGTGTCAATCGCCAAAGCAAAAAAGCAGATTTCCGGACATGTCCCAAAAATCTACCTTGGTTAGCGCAGCAGTTCGGTGAGGTTGCGCTTAAAGCGAGCGCGGTCTTCGCTGGTAAATGCCGCCGGTCCGCGAGTGCGTCCGCCGGCGCGGCGCACCTTCTTTTCCTCGTGGCGAATAAACAGTTGCATGTCGATGGTCGCCTTGTCGTAGACGCGCCCGCGCACACCGATTGCGGCGGCATCGCGGCCGAGCACCATGCTCGCCAAGCCAATGTCCTGCGTCACGACTACGTCGCCCGCCTGCAGGCGTTCGACAATGGCAAAGTCGGCGCTGTCGGCGCCCACGCTCACATCGAGCGTCGTGACCCAAAAGCCGCGTCGCGCATGCTCGGCATCGCGCGGGTCGTCGCGGCGAATGTGCCGTTCCAAGTTTTGCGTGCTGTTGCCGGCGATAACAACGGCGACGCCCGCCCGCCGCGCGCAGTCAATCGACTCGCGCGTGACCGGGCAGGCGTCGGCATCAATAAAGAGCGTTCGCGGCATCTAGTGCACCAGTTTGCCAAATTGAATAGCGCGAACAATCAGCGTTACGCCAAACACCAGCAGCGCGGCGCCGCTAAAGATGACGAGCATCTTGGCCGACCACAGCGGATAAATAAACACGAACATGCCGGCGATGATGGAGAGTGCGCCGCTCAGGATGGCGAGGGCACGGTTGGACGAAAGCTCGGACTCCAGAATGGACATGACACCTTCGACAATCCAGCCAAAGCCGGCCACGATAACCACCATCGTGGTGAGCGTCGCGGTCGAGAAGGCCTGGTTGCGCAGGATTATGACGCCGCCCAGGATAATGAGTAGGTTGGAGATGATGCTCGTCACGCGCCAGCCGGTGGGCAGCAGCGGCTCAAAAATGGCAGTGAACAGCCTGATGGCAGCGGTGATTACAAAGTAGAAGCCCAAGACGGTCGTTAGGAAGACGAGGGACTTGGCGGGCGCAAACAGCAGCGCGATACCAGCAATGAGCGCTAAGACGCCCGTGATGGCGTAGATCCAGCGTACGGCCTTGACGGCTTTGCCCGCCATGCTTTTCTCGTCAAATCCAAACTGGCTCGATTTTTGGTCATCGTTCTTAAAGATGCCCATAATGTCTCCTTTCCGTGTGGTGCACGTCGCGTTCATTGCTCTCCGTGCGGCGTACGCCAAAAGTGCTGCAACAAGTATCGCCCAAGGGCGCCGATGCATGGGGCGGGAAGGACGAATTGCCGCCCCACATTCCCGAATTGTTACTTTTGTTCTCGCCCCAGTGAGGATTAATCAACAATTGTAGAACATTACGCCGCTGTATGTAATTGCCTAGGTTTTAGGTTAGATTCTCCTAAGAACAATTGCCCGAAATTGGGGGTCCCTATGAACGAAGCAGTTCCCGAGGCACCGTCGAGTGTCGAATCGATGGCAAAGCAAGGTTGCGAAAAGCTCGGTCTGGAAGCGTTTGATGCGCTGGTCCGTCGTGCCCGTACCTGCCGCCGTTTTGACGAGTCCATGCGCGTGCCGCGCGAGTTTTTGCTCGAGCTGGCGGAACTTGCGCACCTGGCTCCCTGTGGTGCCAATGCTCAGCGTCTTCGTTTTCATGTGGTGAGCGGTGCCGAGGACTGCGCGCGCGTGTTTGACGAGCTTGCATGGGCCGGCGCGCTTAAGG
>USNX01000152.1 GCA_900556205.1 uncultured Collinsella sp. | reverse complement strand
AGCGCCTGCTTTGCGGCAGCAATGGCCAGTGTAGCGGCATTTTCGCCCTCGGTGCGGCACAGGCCAATAGCCTCGGCGCCAAACTCGAGGGCGAGCTCGGCATCCTCGGGATTGTCGGCGTTGACGCGCACATGGTTGGCATGGCCGCCGGTCTCGTCCAGGCGAATCTCGTCGGCCCAGGACAGGATGGTATCCAGATCGCCGGTGAGCTCGGCGGAGACCAGGTCAACGGCGCCGTCGACGACGGTACCCTGGGTGCCGTCGATGGAGATGACATCGCCCTCGCGCAGCACGCGGTCACTGCCCTCGATACGCACGACCTTCTCAGCAGAGTCGATGTGGAAGCGCTCAACGCCGCAGACGCAGGGCGTACCCATGCCGCGGGCGATAACGGCGGCATGGCTCGTCTTGCCACCATGGCTGGTCAGAATGCCCTCGGCGGCGACCATGCCCTTCAGGTCGTCGGGGTTGGTCTCCCAACGAACCAGAATGACCTTGTGGCCCTCGTTGGCGCGCGCGACGGCGTCGTCGCTCGAGAACACGACCTCGCCCACGGCGGCACCGGGGCTGGCATTAAGACCGCTGGCGAGAGCCTCGTACTTCTTGGAGGAGTCGAACTGCGGGTGAAGAAGCTGGTCGAGTTGCGCGGGATCGATGCGGCTCACGGCCTCTTCGCGGGTGATCAGGCCTTCCTCGACCATTTCGATGGCGATGCGCAGGGCGGCAGTGGCGGTGCGCTTGCCCACGCGGGTCTGGAGCATCCAGAGCTTGCCCTGCTCGATGGTGAACTCGATATCGCACATATCGCGGTAATGATCCTCGAGCGTCAGGAACACGCGCTCGAGCTCCTCACCTGCGGACTCGAGGCCCGGGGTGGTCTTGAGGTCAGCGATGGGCTCGGTGTTGCGGATACCGGCGACAACGTCCTCGCCCTGGGCGTTTACCAAAAAGTCGCCGTAGAACTCTTTGGTGCCGTCGGCCGGGTTGCGCGTAAAGGCGACGCCCGTCGCCGAGGTCTCGCCCTTGTTGCCAAAGGCCATGGCCTGCACGTTGACGGCGGTGCCGAGGTCGTCGGAAATGCCATGCTGCTTGCGGTAGATGCAGGCACGCTCGTTCATCCAGCTGCCAAAGACGGCCTGAATGGCAAGGCGTAGCTGAAGCTCCGGGTCGTGCGGGAAGACGGGCTTGCCGTCAGCGACCTCGAGCTCGGGATACAGGGCGGCATCGACGTTCTCGGAGAAGATGCCCTTAAAGGTCTCGACGAGTTCCTGCAGGTCCTCGGCCGAAAGCTCGGAGTCGACGCGAACGCCGGCGACCAGGCGGGCCTGGGTCAGGGCGTTCTCGAACAGGTCGGCATCGACACCCATGACGACGTTTGAGAACATCTGGATAAAGCGGCGGTAGCTATCCCAGGCAAAACGCGGGTTTTGCGTCTGGGCGATGAGGCCCTGAACGGAGTCGTCGTTGAGGCCCAGGTTGAGGACCGTGTCCATCATACCGGGCATGGAGAACGGAGCGCCCGAGCGAACCGACACGAGCAGCGGATCGGAGGCGTCGCCGAGCTTTTTGCCGCAGCGGGCCTCGAGGTCTACCTCGGCGGCAACGATCTCATCGAGTGCGCCTTCGGGCCAGACGTTGCCGGCACCGGAGTACTCGACACAGGTCTGGCAGGTAATGGTAAAGCCACCGGGAACCGGCAGGCCGATACGGCTCATCTCGGCAAGGTTAGCGCCCTTGCCGCCAAGCACGAAGTTCATGGACTTGTCGCCCTCGGTGACACAGGTGCCCTGGGCGTCGGTTCCAAAACGGTAAACCCTCTTGCAATCGCTCACGATACTTCCCCTTCCATGCGCTCTCGCGCACGACCGTGGTAACGAATCGACCCGCCGGATGCGAGCCGTGAGGGTACTATACGGCGGGCATTGAGCGGGCTTGCGCAGAGGACGCGGGGGTTGGTAAACGTGGTAAATATGGCGGTAAACGGTAGGTAAAGGTGGTTACCTTATGAAGATACCACTACAAGAAAAAAACAGGTCAGATGCAATGTTTTTGCTAAATCGCTTTACCATAAGTAGCTACTTTTGTTGAGTTCGACGGGCGGCTCGGCGGGCACGGGCTTCTTGGATTTCCTCCAAGTGGCTAATGATCTCGGCAGCGCTTTCCTCGATGGCCTTGCCGTCGGTACGCACCACAAAGCAGCCCAGGCGCTTCATGAGGGCACGGGCTTCCTCAAGCTCGCTGCGCACGCTCTCGGGCTCGGCATAGGAGCCGGCAACGGCACGAGCGTAGTCATCGCCCAAGCGGCTATCACGAATTTCGGAAATCACATCGACGGTCGAAATCAGGCCGAACAGGCGCATCGGGTCGACCTCGTAAATCGACTTCGGCGGCTCCATGCCATGGGCCAAAGGAACATTGGCAACCTTGTAACCTTGATAGGCCAGATACATCGACAGCGGCGTCTTGGACGTGCGCGATACGCCCAGCAGCACGATATCGGCACCCGACAGATCGTCGCAACCGCGCCCGTCATCGTGCTCAACGAAATACTCCATGGCCTCGATACGATGGAAATAGCGGTCATCGGTCCTGTGAATCACGCCCGCAACGCCCTTGGGCGGTACACCGATGAGCGACGACAGCACGGCGAGCGTGGGGCCGATCAAGTCGACCGAACGGATATGCAACATACCCAAGTAATCGAGCACGCGGGCACGTAGCGCCGGGTCGACGATGGTATGGAACACGGCGATATCGCGATGGTCGGCATCGACGCGCGGCCCCACAAATGACTTGACCTGCTCCACAGAAGTCACCTTAGGCAGGCGCAAAACACGAAAAGCCCCTTCATCAAATTGCCCGGACGCCGCAAGCACCACCTCACAAGCGGTATCACCGAGCGAGTCGGAGATAACGATAACGGTGGGACGAGCGGTGACCGGGCAATCCATGCGGGGCTCCTTTTGCGCTTATGCGCAGGCTGGCTTACTTTTTGCGGGCAAGCTCACCGATGTTGGCGATGCCGGAGAAAACGGCCTCGAAGCGGTTGAGCAGCTTAAGGCGATTATCGCGGAGCTGCTCGTCCTTGTCCATGACCATAACCTCGTCGAAGAAACGGTCGATGGGCGCGCGCAGGGCGGCGAGGGCAGCAAATGCGGCCGGGTAATCCTCGGCAGCGAGGGCGGCATCTACAGCGGTCTGAGCAGCCTCGGAGGCATCGGCAAGCTCGAGCTCGACCTCGCCCATCAGGCTGCGGTCGTACTCCACGCCCAGCTCGGGCTTGGAGATATGCGCGGCGCGAGCATAGGCGGTCGCAAGGTTGTCGAACGTCTCAGCGTCGTTCTTGCGGGCCTCGTCGAGGGCGGCGCAGCGGGCGAAGAAGACGGACGGAGCGATGATGTGCACCGCGGAGACGGCGGCAACGGTATCGGCCGGGACCTTTTCGTCGCGGGCCATGCTCACCAGGCGGCCATGGAAGAAGTCACGAACCTGCTGGGCGACCTCGGCGGCGTCGAACTCAATGCCCTGCTCACTGTAGAGCTCGAGGGCGAAGTCGATGAGCGACGTGGGGTCGATCGGCAGGCGGTCGCGCAGGATGTTGATGACGATAGCGGCACGACGCAGCGCGTAGGGGTCGGAGGAGCCGGTCGGGGGCTCGCCAATGGCAAAGATACCGGCGATGGTATCGAGCTTGTCGGCGCAGGCCACGATGCAGCCAGCGGTGCCCTCGGGCAGCTCGTCACCGGCAAAGCGGGGACGATAATGATCGCGAATGGCGTGGGCGACCTCGTCGTTCTCCCCCATCGCGGTGGCGTAATAACCGCCCATCACGCCCTGCTGGCTCGTGAACTCGACGACGGCGTTGGATACCAAGTCGGCCT
>USNX01000151.1 GCA_900556205.1 uncultured Collinsella sp. | reverse complement strand
GGAAGCATCCTGCGTAGCAGCAGAGAATGCCTGGGCGGCCGTCGTGTAGTCGCCCACGGCGGCGAGCGCCTTGCCGCGGTTGGTGAGCAGCGCGCCGCGCTTGCCGTAGGTGCCGTCGTTGAGGGCGGCGGCATAAGCCTCGGCGGCCTCGGTATACATGCCCAGGTGCATCAAGGCGTTGCCACGAAGGTGGTCGGCCTCGCCCATAATCTCATCGGGAGTCTTTGCCGCCCCAAGCATCTGGGCTGCAGCGGAAAAATCACCCGCGCGGTAAGCGGCGCGGCCCTGTTGGATCAGCTGGCTATTCAAGGAAGTCCCCTTTACTCGTGAACGATCTCGACATGGACGATCTCGTCGCCGGCACGCAGCTGCGAAATCACATCGAGACCCTCGACCGTGGTACCAAAGACGGTATAACCGGAATCAAGGTTATGCTGGGCACCCAGGCAGAAGTAGAACTGCGAACCCGCGGAATCGGGGTCCATGGAGCGTGCCATGGCAAGGGCGCCATCGACATGGCTGTTGCGCGGATTGGTGGCAAACTCGCCCTTGATGCAGTAGCCGGGGCCACCGGTACCGGGCATGCCGTCGGGGCCCTCAAGACCGGCAGCGACGTCGGCGCCGGACATATCGCGGGTATTGGGGTCGCCGCCCTGGATGACGAAGCCGGGAACATAGCGATGGAACTTAAGGCCATCGTAGAAACCCATCGTGGAAAGCTCGCAGAAGTTCGCGACATGAATGGGAGCGCCCTCGCCGTCAAACTTGACCTTGATGGTACCCTTCGACGTCTCGATTACGGCGCACTCGTCGCCGGCAAGCTGATACTCGGGCGTGTAGAGCTCTTTCTTAAAACCAAACATGTGGTTCCTTCCTCGTGCGTTTAAAGCATATTTGTACGAATTGTAGCAATAAGCACAGGCTTACATCAATTGCGCACGTAGGTTATGCCGACTATGGCGAACTAATTTTAGGAACGCTGCTGCGGCTTCCAGGAACCCACATTGGCGTCGTACTGGTTCAGCGCGCTGTTGCCGCCCTGCGCGATGGGAGCCAGGATCTCGCTTTGGTGGGAACTCATCGACTCGCCATCGGGAATGGCCAGCGAGATGTCCCAACTCTGGCAGATCACGTCGACACGCTCGTACATCCACTCGGCAAGCTGCTTTAAGTGGGCGATGTCATCCGCATAGACCGTATCGTCCTGGTACTTAAGGTTGTTGAGCTCATCTTGCGTCTTTTTGATCTGGTCGCGCAGGGCGTAGGCACTCTGCGACAGCTCCTGACGGGTGGACAGCGGCGTTCGAAGATAACCGTTGTTAAAGGAATCGATGACCTCGCCGATCTGGTCCTCGTCGCCGTAGGACACGATGGTCTGATACAGACCGTCGAGCCTGGTATAGAGCTGATCATCGGTCAGCACGGTTTCTTCCTGGACCACCTCGGCAGAATCGTCCTGCTTGGTATCGTCCTCAGTCGCCTCGCCCTTTTGGCGCGTGGGGAAGGTCGTCTGCGCGGCTTGGCCAAACTGGTCATAGAAGCCAGGCATGACACCCATGGGATCGGTCGTCACGAACCAATAGGAACCACCGCACACAAAGGCAAGGATCGCGATGACGATGAGCGGCTTAGGGATATGACGCTTGTGCTTGTGATAAGCGTCCTCGTCGGGATGCACCTTGCGCTTGGGTTTTTGAGCATCGTCGTGCAGGGAAACCGGCGTGGGAATATCGACCTTGGGGATACCGAAATCCTTATCGAAAGCCGGCAGCACGCAGGTCTCGTTAGGATCGGCGGCGTCCGAAAGCACCGCAGCGGCAGAGGCCGGCGCATGCGGCACCTCGGTATCGATCTGCTCTTGCGTTAGGCGCGGAAAACCCGCCGTGCGGCCCGCAGCCAAGTCGGATGCGGCCGCGTCCTCGGAGAGGATACCCGGAGCGGGGCGTCCGCATTTGGGGCACGTACGGTCATGCGGAGAAAGACGGGCACCGCAGCCCTCACAGAACACGAACTCGGTGTGCTCGGGACCATCGCCCGGACCCACATAGGCGTTGCAGTAGGGGCAGAACGAGGCGCCGTCCTCGATAGTCTTAAGGCAATGCGGGCAGATCACGGCATCCTCTTTTCGAAGCAATTCAAACAATCGAGGTTAGAGCATAACATCGCCACGGCCCCACAGGAACAAGGCACCAATTCAACATCGCCAGGGCGCGTAGCTACTTCTTCTTTTTGCTTGGCATCGAGACTTTGATGCCTTGGGCGGACTTGGTCACGCGAGAGCGTTTGGCTCCGGCACTCCTCTTTTTCTTGGGTTGGACCTGGGCCACGCCCTCGAGTGCGCGGGCCTCGGCCTCACGAACGGTGCGAGCTTCGCGGCGCTGCGCCATGTCGGCGGCGACGCGCTTGGCAAAACGCTCGGCCGTCGAACCCGTCGAGCTCACCTTGCCGCCACCGCGACCCAGGCGGACGCGCACGCCGCGGCCAAAACCAGTTGCGGCATGACGACGACGCGGCTTGAGCGAATCCATCATCGTGGCGAGCTTAAAGAACACCGAACAGGTAAAGACCACGATGACAGCCAAGATAAACATCTGGCCCATCGTCAGGTTGGCAATAGACAGCAGCTTCGGGAATCCGATAACCCCCGTCAGGATGCCGGCGACTACAAACACAAAGAGCACCACACGTAAGGGCGTGAGAGGCTGCGAGATGCGCCAGATCAGGCTGACGCTCGCCGCACACGACGTAAGCAGGCACATCGTAGACAGTGTGAGCTGGCTAAAGCCAAACACGCGCGCCACAAAGATATCGAGCGCCGCAGCCAAAATGACCGCAATCGACGCCGGCAGTGCACGCTTGAGTACGTTAGTCAAAAACGCACCCTTCACGCGAGCATTGTTGGGCTCCAGGCCCAACACAAAGCCCGGCGCGCCGATGCAGAAGAAGTTGATGAGCGTCATCTGGATGGGCTCGAAGGGATACGGCGGCAGCGCGATGCACAGCGCCGCCAGGCCCATCGAGAACAGCGTCTTGGTCAGGAACAGCGAGGCCGAACGCTGCAGGTTGTTGATGGAGCGACGGCCCTCGGCCACCACGGCGGGCATCGAGGCAAAGTCGTTGTCGACGAGTACGATCTCGGCCACGTTGCGCGCGGCATCGGAGCCGGCCGCCATGGCGACGGAGCAGTCGGCCTCCTTGAGCGCCAACACGTCGTTGACGCCGTCGCCCGTCATGGCCACGGTGTGCTCGCGGCGCTTGAGCGCCTGCACGAGCTCGCGCTTCTGCTGCGGGGTCACACGACCAAAGACATGGTAGCGGTCCACTGCGGCATCGAGCTTGGTCGGCGTGTCGAGCGTCGTGGCGTCCACATAAGCGTCCGCCCCCGGCACGCCCACCACGCGCGCGATCGACGACACCGTACGCGGGTCGTCGCCACTGATCACGTTGAGGGTCACGCCCTGCTCGTTAAAGTAGCCGATGGTCTCGGCCGCCGAGGTACGAATCTCGTCGCGGATGGTCACAAAGCCAACGGGCTCGGCCTCGCCCACCATATCGCCATCGGGCGTAAAGCCGTCCACGCGAGCCACCACGAGCACGCGGCAGGTATCGGCAAGCTCGGCGACACGGTTCTCGACCTGCGAAAACACACGCTCCGAAAGCACAAACTGCGCGGCGCCCATAACATAGGAGCCCTGCGCAAAAGAAGCGCCGCTCCATTTTTTAGACGACGAGAATGGAATGACCGACAGCGGCTCGGACACCTCGACCGGGCGATCGGCGTAATAGTTGAGAAGCGCCTGGCAGGTCTCGTTGGCATCGGCCGAAGTCGCACGCGCGACGTTAGCCAGCGCAAAATCGAGCACCGTGGTATCGACGGGAAC
>USNX01000150.1 GCA_900556205.1 uncultured Collinsella sp. | reverse complement strand
GTCGACGTATGCCTTGCGAGCGTCCTTCATCTTGATGATGTGGCCCACGCCGGCACCGGTCGGCAGCGTATCGGCAGCCATGGCTTCCTCGGACATGACCCAGGCGCTGATCTCTTCCTCGACAGCATCGGGAAGCTTCATGCCCTTGCGGCTAAAGAACTTGATGCCGTTGAACTCCGGCGGATTGTGCGAAGCGGAGATGACAATGCCGCCGTCGAGCTCGTTCTGAACAGTGAGCAGTGCCACGGCAGGCGTGGGGATGACGCCGCAGCAGTGCGGACGGCCGCCCTCGGCCATAATGCCGGCGGTCAGAGCGCTCTCGAGCATGGTGCCCGAAAGGCGCGTGTCACGGCCGATGCAGATGTCCGGACCAAGAAACTTGGTCGCCGCGCGGCCCAGGCGAAACGCGAGGTCGCACGAAAGATCGGCATTGGCGACGCCACGGACGCCGTCGGTACCGAAGATGTTCTGGGGCATAGGATTGCTCCTTCCCTAGCAGGCGATATGCAACCGCCCACCCTAGTCGAAAAAGAAAAGCGGGACCCGCCGAGGAATCGGCAGGCCCCGCTTGTACATTGTATCTCGAAAGGAGATAAAACCTTAGCGCTTGGAGAACTGGGGAGCGCGGCGGGCCTTCTTGAGGCCGTACTTCTTGCGCTCGACCACGCGAGCATCGCGCGTAAGGAAACCGGCCTTCTTGAGGTCAGCACGGTAGTCGCCAGCGTTCAGAAGAGCGCGAGCGATGCCCAGGCGCAGAGCGCCGGACTGGCCGGAGATGCCGCCGCCATCGCACAGAGCGATAACGTCGAACTGACCGGCGGTGTCGGTCACCTTGAAGGGAGCAAGGGCGTTCTCAACGAGCTGATGACGGCCGAAATACTGCTCGGCGTCACGCTTGTTGATGGTCACCTTGCCGGTGCCGGGGACGAGACGGACGCGGGCGACGGCGTTCTTACGACGGCCGGTACCCTGGTAGACAACGGTGTTCTCAGCCATCTTTAAGCCTCCAGCTCAATTTTCGTGGGGTTCTGGGCAGCATGCGGATGCTCGGCACCAGCGTAGACCTTAAGCTTGGTCATCTGGGCACGGCCGAGAGTGGTCTTGGGCAGCATACCGCGAACGGCGCGCTCGATGACCTTCTCCGGGTGCTTCTCCATAGCCTGGCGGAAGCTCTCAGCCTTGAGGCCGCCGTTGTAGCCGCTGTGGCGATAATAGGTCTTCGTGTCGGCCTTGTTACCGGTAAGCTGGACCTTATCGGCGTTGATGACGACAACGAAGTCGCCGCAGTCGCTGTTGGGCGTGAACTGGGGCTTGTTCTTACCGCGCAGGATCATTGCGATCTGGGTGGCAAGACGGCCCAGGACAGCACCATCGGCGTCGACGAGAACCCAGTTGCGCTGGACCTCGCCCTGCTTGGCGTAGTGAGTCGATTTCGAAATCACTTAGACTCCTCCATGTACAGTACGTGTTGTTACAGAGATTCACGGGGCTCTGCAAGTAACCCGTCCATATTACCCCGCTCGCCGTACGAGTCAACAGGTATTTTGGCTCCGACCAGAGTTTCTGCACATGTCATCCACGAGCCGTGATTTTCCAGCTCTTTAGCTGTTGCCATTTTTTGAGGGTTCGCCGTCGTTAGCGCTCAACGAACTCTTGTATTTCCGCGAGCAGGCGCTTTGCCTCCTGACGGCCCTGGATATACAGGTCGAGGAGCTTTGCCGAATCGTGCTCGACATGGCCGACCTCGACCGGCTTTTGCGGAGCGACGACCAACGCACGGCCCTCGCGCTCATACTTCCACAGGTGCATGCGCTGGATGTTGTAACGGTCGTGGCGTGTCTCGATAGCCTCGAGCAGATAGGGGTAGTCGGCATAACGCGCACGCGCGGCCGGCAAAAACTCGTAGGGCTTTTTCTCATACGAACGGTCCTGCGTGACGATGACGACCGCACGGTCGAAGCCCGCCTCCTCCAGCACGTGCTCGATGGGGACCGAATCGGCCACGCCGCCGTCGACGTATTTGTGCCCGTCAATCTCGACCGGCGGCGTCACCAGCGGCAGCGACGTCGAGGCGCGCACGGCATCGAGGTCAAGCACGGCGCTTTTGACCGGGAGATACGTGGCGGTTCCAAAGAGCATGTCCGTCGCGACGGCGAACATCTCGATGGGGCTCGCGTCGAACGTCTCGCTGTCAAAGGGATCCAGGCGGTCCTGGACATCGTTGAAGATAAAGTCGTAACCCACAATGGAGCCCGTGGACGCAAACGATGCGGCGCCCATGAAGCGGCTATCGTTGCAGAAAGCCAGGTTGATGCGGTTGGCACGGCCGATCTGGTGCGACTTGTAGTTCACGCCGTTGAGAGCGCCGGCCGATACACCGTAGACAGCCGGAATCTCGACACCGGCCTCCATGAGAACGTCGAGCACGCCCGCGGTAAACTGCCCGCGGAAGCTGCCGCCCTCCAAAACGAGCGCGACCTTGCCGGCGTTCTTTGCCTTATCTTCTGCAGTCATATTGACCTCCTGCGATTGCGTTTTGGCCTTCTTCTACCCAGTTTTGGGATGGCGAGCGCGCGGTTTTTTCGAGGCGGCAGGTGAAGCGGAAAGTGTGTCCCATTCTCAGAGCAAATTCCGGGTCTCATTTTCCGCTGAGCCCGTCATCAGGAAAATGAATCCCATTTCCCGCTTAGATTCCGGGACGCGCCTTCCGCTTGATGTGTCATCCGGAAACTACGTCCCAGTCTGAGCGTGAATTCCGGGACGTGCTTTCCGCCTGGGCTGCCATTGGGAAAGCACGCCCCACTCTGCGTCACTGAGGCGTTTTCTTTACGCCCGCGCCCTGCACAGAGTTCGATTCTCCGCGGGTTTGGGGTTCCGTTGATGTGGCGCATGGCAGGCTGAGATTCGATAACATCGCATCTATATAGGGTTGAAGCTTTGCGCGGAGAATCTGCGTATTTGCTTCGCAAATCCGCACCGGCTTCGGCCGCCTGCCGGCGCCCTCGCCCGCGGGCTAAAAACGCTTACGCGTTTTCCTAACGCCCGCGCCCTGCACAGAGTTCGATTCTCCGCGGTACGGACTAGAAATAAAAAGGCAGGTAGATATGAGTATCTACCTGCCTGTTACTTATGGTGGAGGCGCGGAGAATCGAACTCCGGTCCACGAAAGCCCCCTGATTGGCATCTCCAAGCTCAGTCGCTGGTTTAGTCTCGGACGCTTTGCGCGCAGCGACACGCTCGCGGCATCCCAACCGGTTCGGTCTTAGCCCGCGCCATACCGATTACGTGCGCGGGAGCATTCCCCTAAAATGACGTCGCGCCGGTGTCGGGGAAATCACCGGGTTGACGCGCCGCTATAAACTAAGCAGCGAGAGCCATAGGCTCAAAAGAAGAGTTGTTGTCAATTCAATTTGACGGTACCCCTGTTTAACGAGGCGAGGAGACCTCGGCTTGCTTCCTCTCTCAGGGCTATCGTGTCGAAACCAGTCGCCCCCGAATGTTGGGAAAGTCTGGATGGTATCGGGTCTGCAAACACCCGATAACCGTCGACTTTTCAAGGAACACGCGGGGTGAACCCCGCTCGTGGATAGCTATCTTACCACGTTCTAAAGGTAGACAGCTGTTCTATGCACGAGCTGTGAAGACCCCAATGTGCGCCGCACTTCACACTTTTGCTACCGATCGCGTCACGTATATTTTCGCCAAGCAAAATTGACCCGTCGAAAGGACCGTCATGGATACCAAACAGCAACTCGTCAATGCCCTCGCAGGCCTGGGCTCAACCATTACCGAAGCTATGGATGTCATCGAAGGCTTTGTCCCCTGCGGACATCCCGCCCTCACGGTATCGAACGCACTCGTCGCGCTGGACGCCGACGATAATGCAGCTCTCGCCCAGCAGCTTGAGACCGTCGAGGGCTTTATCGAC
>USNX01000149.1 GCA_900556205.1 uncultured Collinsella sp. | reverse complement strand
GCCAAAAGACGAGGCCCATGATCACCAGAAACGCCGGAATGGCTGTGTAGCGACCCGTCAGGATGCGGTCGATCTTGACGGAGCGCACGTGCTCGCGGCTCTCGTGCGGCTTGACGACGCAACGCCCGCACACGTCGCCGATAAAGCTAAAGCGCATATCGGCCAGCGCGGACAGACGGTCGGCGCCGGCTTCGCCCTCCATCTGGGTAATGATGTGCTCGATAGCGTCGAGCTCATTGCGATCCAAGTGAAGCGCCTCGGTCACCAGCTCGTCGCCTTCAACCAGCTTGGTCGCCGCAAAACGCACCGGAATGTGCGCCGTCACGGCATGGTCCTCGATCAGGTTGGCAATACCGTGGATGCAGCGATGCAGTGCACCGCCGTCCGAGCCATCGGGCGCACAGAAGTCCAGGCGACCGGGGCGCTCGCGGAACCGTGCCACGTGCAAGGCATGATCCACCAGCTCGCCGATACCCTCGTTGCGGGCAGCGCTAATGGGGACAACAGGCACGCCCAACAGGCTCTCGAGCAGGTTGACGTCCACGGCGCCGCCGTTGGCCGTCACCTCGTCCATCATGTTGAGCGCGATGACCATGGGGCGGTCGAGCTCCATAAGCTGCAGCGTCAGGTACAGGTTGCGTTCGATATTAGTAGCGTCGATGATGTCGATGATGGCGTCGGGGTTTTCGTCCAGGATAAATTGGCGACTGACGATCTCTTCGCCCGTGTACGGAGACAGCGAATAGATGCCGGGCAGGTCGGTAACGCTTGCCTCGGGATGGTTACGGATGGTGCCGTCCTTGCGGTCGACCGTCACGCCGGGAAAGTTACCGACATGTTGGTTGGAGCCCGTAAGCTGGTTGAACAGCGTGGTCTTACCGCAGTTTTGGTTGCCGGCGAGGGCGAAATGCAGCGGCGCACCCTCGGGCACGGCCGTTTTTGCCGCACGGGGCGAATACGTCCCCTCGCCAAGTGCCGGGTGCTCCGTCGTGCCGATTGCGGCGTTAGTGCGCGGACCCGTGTCTGTGTCGTGAACACCCACGAGCTCGATGCGAGCAGCATCGTCCTTGCGCAGCGTCAACTCGTAGCCACGCAGGCGAATCTCGAGCGGGTCGCCCATAGGAGCGTACTTCATCATGGTGACTTCGGTGCCCGGCGTTAGGCCCATGTCCAAAATATGCTGTCGGAGTGCCTGATCGTCCGATGCCACCGATGCGACAACGGCGTCCTTTCCAATCTCGAGTGTATCGAGCTTCACGCGCTCATCCTTTCGTTAGACGCGGTTAACCGTTTACCGGGGCTAACCAACTCGTAACGACAAATGATAGCGCTCTGAACTATTATATAAAGTCAAATACCGATGTTTACCTGCGCAAACTTTATGCGGTGCGCTCCGAAAGCTCTTTGCGCATACCGCTCAGCGAGATCGAAATGGAACCCGACCGCGCGGTAGCAGTGAGTCGATCACCCTCAACCGACCCCGTGCATGTAAAGGGCGCCTTGCCCATCAAGACGTGGGAGATAGTACCCGAGAGCTCAAAGAAATCGCACTCAGCGCGGGCACCCGAGAGAGCGATATTGAGACCCCTGACGTTTAGTACTGCCCTGAGCGCGCCGTTCACCCCATGTGAAAACGTCACCTCGCCGCGCTTGCTCCCCACCGGCGTCTGGGCCAAAACCACATACGTACCCTCAAGCATGGCTCCTCCTCTAAGCAGACTTTTTGAAACGGGCAAGTAGTCTACTTTTACATATGGCGCTCCAGGAAGCGGAAGGCTAGGCGAATCCATGGACGGACCGCCACCTGCTTGTCCTCGTTATCGACCGCGGTATTGGCGTTGCCGAGCGAAAGGCCGTGACCACCTTGGTCAAAGACGTGCATCTCGCATACGACGCCCTCCTCGGCCATGCGCTGGGCAAACGGGTAGACCTGTGCGATCGGCGCCGTCTTGTCGTCGGACACGCCCCACACAAAGGTTGGCGGCATCTGACGCGAAACATGTGTGGTGGGGCAGATATCGGCCAAATGCTCGTCAGTTGCCTCGCCACCCGTCACCATCGACAGGTAGTCGTTGAGCAGATCGCGCCCCGTCTTGCCGCCCGTCTTTGGCACGCGCAGGTCGATGCGCGGGTCGCGCGTCTGCATGTCGCGCACATAGGCAAAGTCGAGCAGCGGATAGCCCAGCACTACGGCATCGGGACGAATGTCGTCCGGACGCGCCCCTGCCAGGCCCGCGAAGGGACCAGCCTTCCATTGTGTTGCCAGCGAGGCGCAGATCATACCGCCCGCAGAAAAGCCCACGACGCACACGCGCTTGGGATCGACATGCCACTCGTCGGCATTCGCACGCACCGTGGCGACCATCTTGGCAAGATCTGCCTGCGGGTGCGGAAAACTTACGTCACCCGTGCCGCTCGTCACATAGTTGAGCACAAAGGCCTGGTAACCGTGATCCAAAAACGCAAACGCCACGGGATCCTGCTCATGCGGAGCGATATGCGTAAACGCACCTCCGCCGCAGACAATCACCGCGGGGCGGCGGCCATTGGGCTTGTCGGGCAGCGGCTCGGCACCCAGATACGTAAACGTCGCCGGATAATCCTCGGTCGGCTCCTCGCCCCACAGCGCATGGTTCTCAATAATCATAGGTGCTCCCTCCGTGCGATTCGTGCGCACTCGTTTTTCGCACCTTAGCGTACCCCACTTGAGCCCGCGGCGCAGAAACACCCCCGCAATAAGTTGGCCTTCAACTGATATATCACAAAATCGCTGTTCAGAGGTATCGTTGGACAGCGTAAAATAGGAGCGCTGACCGTGCTGGGAAACACGTACGAAACGTTTCCGGCAAACCACACGCGTGCAACATGCGCGCCTGATACGTTGGAGGCATCTATGGGTCTGCTCGATTCGCTCAAGTCCACGTTCACTTCGTCGGGCGAGGCGTCCGTTCCGCCCGCAGCAAGCTTCGCCACCCGCGAAGGCGTCATCTACGCTCCTGTCAACGGCGTGCTCGTCAATCTGAGTGAGGTTCCCGACGAGACCATCGCCTCGGGCATGCTCGGCCAGGGCTACGGGATCGAGCCCATTACCGGCACCATTTACGCCCCCGCTAACGGCCGTATCGGCGCCACCACCGTCACCAACCACTCCATCGGCATGATCACCGAGGACGGTCTTCGCGTGTTCATCCATGTTGGCCTGGGCACCGTGGAAATGAACGGCAAGGGTTTTGCCCGCTTTGTCGAGATGGTCGACACGGTCAAGGCCGGCCAGCCGCTCATCAGCTTCGACCGCGACGCTATCAAGGCCGCCGGTCACGAGGACATCGTGACCGTCATCATCTCTGAGCTCGACCGCCTCAAGAGCATCGACCACGTCGGCGAGTCCGGAACGCTTATCGGCGGCAATCCGCTCGTCAAGCTTGGCGATCCGCTGCTGGTTGCCAAGACCAAGTAGCCAGGCCCCGCGCCACACAGCCAAAAGGCACCTCGTCAAGCGCCCGCGACCATTTGGCCGCGGGCGCTTTTCGTTTGAAAAACCATCCCGCCAATGCCTTATCTGTATAGCCCAAATGAGCCGAGCTGCTAGAATATCGAACTGTATGGATAACTATCATTCAACCGTTATGGGAGGATACGTGAACCGCACCAAAATCGCGCAGCTCTATGCCGACGCCGAGTCGCTCGGCGGCCAGACCGTCACCGTCGCCGGCTGGGTCAAGTCCGTCCGCGACATGAAGAACTTTGGCTTTGTTACGCTCAACGACGGCAGCTGCTTCCGCGACCTGCAAGTCGTCATGAACCGCGAGGCACTCGACAACTACGACGAGATCGCCCATCAAAACGTCTCGGCCGCACTCATTTGCACCGGCACCGTCAAGCTGACCCCCGATGCGCCCCAACCTTTCGAGCTTTCTGCCACCTCCATCGAGGT
>USNX01000148.1 GCA_900556205.1 uncultured Collinsella sp. | reverse complement strand
CGCACATGTGCGGATGAATGTGGGAGGTGTTCGGATAAAGTCGATAATCAAGGGCTCCCCGCCCCGCGGCCACCGCACATCAGGCTTCCCTGCCGCCGCGGGCCCGCGCGTGATACGATGGCTCACGGTACATCAACCAGCACAATCGATCCGAAAGGAGCCTGCGTCATGGAGCGTCCCTGCGCATGGAAAAAGTACACGCCACAGCAAGTCGAGGAACTCGAGGAGCTTTGCCGCGGCTATAAGCAGTTTTTGAGCGAGAATAAGACCGAGCGCCTGTGCGTCAAGACCGGCATCAAGATGGCCGAGGAGGCGGGCTACGTCGACTTGGAGACCGTAATTGCCGAGGGCCGCACGCTCAAGGCCGGCGACAAGGTGTACGCCGCCAATCACGGCAAAGACCTCATGCTCGTCAACCTGGGCACCGCCCCGCTCGAGCAGGGCTTTAACATCCTGGGTGCTCACGTGGACTCGCCGCGCCTGGACCTTAAGCAGAATCCCGCCTTCGAGGCCGGCGACATGGCCTACCTCGACACGCACTACTACGGCGGCGTCAAGAGCTACCACTGGGTGGCCTCCCCGCTTGCACTCGTGGGCGTCATCTGCAAAAAGGACGGCACCACCGTCGACATCAACATCGGCGACAAGGCAGACGATCCGGTCTTTACCATCTCCGACCTGCTGATCCACCTCTCGAGCGATCAGATGTCCAAGCCCGCCAAGGACGCCGTCGACGCCGAGATCCTCGACGTGATCGTGGGCGGCCGTCCCGTCAAGTTTGACGAGGACGACAAGGACGCTCCCAAGGAGCCCGTCAAGCAGATGTTCCTGGACATCCTCAAGGAGCAGTACGGCGTCGAGGAGGAGGACTTCCTCTCCGCCGAGATCGAGGTCGTGCCCGCCGGTCCCGCCCGCGACATGGGCCTCGACCGCTCCATGATTTTGGGCTATGGCCACGACGATCGTGTCTGCGCCTATCCGTCCATGCTCGCCCAGATCGACGTCGCCAACGTGGAGCGCACGAGCATCACGCTCATCGTCGATAAGGAGGAGATCGGCTCCGTGGGTGCCACCGGTATGACGAGCCGCTTCTTCGAGAACACCGTCGCCGAGATCATGACGCTCGCCGGCGAGGATAGCCCGCTGGCCCTGCGCCGCGCGCTCGCCCGCAGCCGCATGCTCTCCTCCGACGTGTCCGCCGGTTTCGACCCGGGCTATGCCGGCAAGTTCGAGACGAAGAACGCCGCCTTTATGGGTCGTGGCCTGTGCTTTAACAAGTACACGGGCAGCCGCGGCAAGGGCGGTTCCAACGACGCCGATGCCGAGTACGTGGCCCTCGTCCGCGACATCATGGACGAGGCCGGCGTGGACTTCCAGACCTGTGAGCTCGGTCGCGTCAACGCGGGCGGTGGCGGCACCATTGCCTACATCATGGCCAAGTATGGCATGAACGTCATCGACTCCGGCGTTGCCGTCCTGTCCATGCACGCCCTGTGGGAGGTCGCCAACAAGGCCGATATCTACGAGGCCTACCGCGGCTACAAAGCCTTCCTCGAGCGCGCCTAGCAAACCCTCGTAAGGTGCACCAAACCAGCCCTTTATAACTTGCGGTGGAATACGGACTAACCTGGCCTTCAACCGGCCCGCGCAGACCGCATTCCACCGCAACTTCTTTTTGGCAGAGGAGAGTTCATGTTCCAGGTCATCGTTTCGCCCGCCAAGCAGATGCGCGTGGCCCAAGATGCTTTTGAAGTCCTGGGCATCCCACCCTTTGTGCGCGAGACGGCTCGCCTCCACCGCGCACTGCTAGATATCGAGCGGAATGAAGGCAGCGGCGGCCTGCAGGCGCTATGGAACGTGAGTGACAAACTGCTGGGGCCTTGCCTCAACACCCTGCATGAGTTCGGGCCCATCCTGAAAAGCGGCGATCTCGACAATCCCGCACTCGCCCGTCACCTCTCCCCTGCCGTCATGTCCTATCACGGCATTCAGTACCAGAGCATGGCACCCGAGGTGATGGATTCAGTGCAGCTCGCATGGCTGCAAGACCATCTGTGGATCCTCTCCGGCCTCTACGGGTGCGTTCGTCCCTTCCATGCCGTCGAACCGTATCGACTGGAGATGGGCGCGAAGCTCGCCGTTGACGATGCCCAAGACCTCTACGCGTTTTGGAGCGACAAGCTCGCGCGGGCTATCGCCCCGGCAGGCTCAAACACCACGATCGTCAATCTCGCCAGCGTAGAGTATGCCAAAACCGTTCTGCCCCACCTCGCGGACGACGCCATGGCCGTCACATGCCTTTTTGGCGAGGGTATCCGCAACGGCAAGCCCATCCAGCGCTCGACCGCCAGCAAAAAGGCGCGCGGCTCCATGGTGCGGTGGATGGCAGAAAACAAGCTCGAGGATGCAAGCGAACTTACCGCATTCAACATCGGCTATCGGCACATCCCCGAGCTTTCAGACAAAAACACCCTGGCATTCATGAACGCGCAGGCACAATAGGCCCGCCGTTTCCAAACGCCCCGTTACTCCGCCAAGCCATCGGCCTTTGCAATCTCGCTCGTTGAGCCATCTTGGTAGGTAACCTTAACGCGCTCTACGTCGGATACCGTAACGCCCGACGGAGGTTCCAGACGCCACTCCGTCAGAGCGATATCCATGGTCGTGGGCACATCGCCCTGATCTTTGAGCTCCACCGTCAGTGTTTTGAGCGCCTCATCAAACGTCACGCGTTCGATTTCCTCGCCCGGAATAGACCCGCCGCTCAGCTGCAATTGCACAAACTCGTCGCGCAGATACCAGTAGTCGCCCGGCGCGGCCACCGTGTTACCGCCAGTGACCTTCACCGTCATGATCGGCAGGGCATCGTCGGCCTCAAACTCCCATGCAGCGCCGCCGCGACCACCAAACGTCCAGATACAAAAGGCAATCACCAGCACGGCAAGCACCGCAAAACCAATCGCGACAAGACCATGGTGCGCACGGCTTTCCTCGGCCGATACATCCCATTGCGTCTCTCGATATAGATGCTTGTCTTCCATGTTCGCCTCCCCACAGGCACGCTCGTTGGCCCAATCGTACCCATTCAGGCTATACTTGAGCCCATTACATAAACGGGGAGCTTGCAGGACAAGACGGCAGGCTGAGATTGGGCGCGCCCGCCCTGACCCGCAAACCTGATATGGGTAATGCCAACGAAGGGAGCCGTGCCAATGAGCACACAGACCGAGCCCAAGCTCGTCACGCAAATCGACTTCGCCCGTGCCGGGCAGATCACGCCGCAGATGAAGGAAGTCGCCGAGCGCGAGCATCGCGACCCCGAGTACATCCGCGAGCGCGTGGCCGACGGCCGCATCGCCATTCCCGCCAACATCGTGCATATCAAAAAGGGCATGCGCGCCTTTGGTGTCGGCGAGGGCCTTTCCACCAAGGTCAACGTGAACTTGGGCATCTCGGGCGACAAGGCCGATGCCACCGAGGAATGGAAGAAGGTCAAGATCGCCGAGGACTTTGGCGCCGACGCCATCATGGACCTCTCCAACTCGGGCAAGACGCGCCAGTTCCGCCAACAGCTCATCGACGAGACGCCGCTCATGGTAGGCACCGTCCCCATGTACGACGCCATCGGCTACATGGAAAAGCCGCTGGTCAAGCTCACCAAGGACGACCTGTTCGAAGTCGTGCGCGCGCATGCCGAGGACGGCGTGGACTTTATGACCATTCACTGCGGCATCAACAAGTCGGTCACCAAGACCTTTAAGGAGACCGGCCGCCTGATGAACATCGTGAGCCGCGGCGGCTCACTGCTGTTTGGCTGGATGGAGGTCACCGGTAACGAGAACCCGTTCTATGAGTTCTACGACGAGTTGCTCGAGATTTGCCACGAGTACGACGTGACGATTTCGCTCGGCGACTCCTGCCGCCCGGGCTGCCTCTACGAC
>USNX01000147.1 GCA_900556205.1 uncultured Collinsella sp. | reverse complement strand
GGACGCGCCCTTGCCCCCGGCATCGCAGCTAGCGGAGCCGGAGTCCGTCGCCGTTTACGTCTCGCAAGCCGACGCCCAGAAGGGAGGCGAGTGCCATGCCTAAGACATCTGTTCAGGCCCGCCCGGCCAATCTGGGGCAGACGCTCCGCCGTTTGCTCAGCTATATGGGCCATGCCAAGTTTTCGCTGCTGGCAGTGGGCGTGCTTGCCTCTGTCGCAGCCATTGCGAGCCTCGCCGGCACCTACATGGTGCGCCCTATCGTCAACGGTCTTGCCACGGGTGGCGAGGAGCTACTCGCCAAGCAGGTTATCCTCACGGCAATCATCTACGCCGCGGGTGTGCTCTCGGCCCTGGGTTACTCGCAGATTATGGTGCGCGCGGCCCAGCGCGTGGTGTCCGACATCCGCCGCGACCTGTTCGCGCACATTCAGACGTTGCCGCTCGGCTATTTCGACAGCACGCGCTCGGGCGACATCATGAGTTTCTTCACCAACGACGTCGACACGGTCTCCGAGGCACTCAACAACAGCTTTGCCAACGTGATTCAGGCGGTAATCCAGGTGATCGGCACCACGGCCATGCTCATCATCCTTAACTGGCGGCTTACGATTATCACGCTTGTGTGCGACGCGGCCATCGTACTGTACGCGCGCTACTCGGGCATTCGCTCCAAGCGCTTCTTTGCCGCCCAGCAGGCATCGCTCGGCGACCTGGACGGATACGTTGAGGAGATGGTCTCGGGCCAAAAGGTCATCAAGGTCTTTAACCACGAGCAAGCCAACGTGGCCGGTTTTGACGCGCGCAACCAGGAGCTGCGCCGCACCGGTGGCGCCGCGCAGGCCTACGCCAACTCGATGGTTCCCATGACCGTGGTGATCGGGTATGCCAACTACGCGATCGTTGCCGTCGCGGGTGGCATGCTCTGCATTAACGGCCTAGCCGATGTGGGCGCGCTCGCGAGCTATCTGGTCTTTGTGCGCCAGGCGGCCATGCCCATCAACCAGTTCACCCAGCTCGGCAACTTTTTGCTTAATGCGCTGGCCGGTGCCGAGCGCCTTTTTGCCGCCATGGACCTGCAGCCCGAGGTGGATGAGGGCTGCGTTGAGCTGGTACAGACGGGCGACGCCGCGTGGGCGTGGAAGATTCCCGAAGGTCAGGGCGTGGGCGCATACGGGCACCTGCATGATGTTGCCGCCGTTGACGAGTCGGGCCGCGCGGTGAGCGCCGACGGTACCGAGCTTGTCACGGGCCTGGTGCCACTTGCCGGCGACGTGCGCTTCCATGCCGTGGACTTTTCCTACGTGCCCGGCACCCGTGTGCTCGCGGACCTCAACCTGTTTGCCAAGCCGGGGCAGAAGATCGCGTTTATTGGCTCCACGGGTGCCGGAAAGACGACCATTACCAACCTCATCAACCGCTTCTACGAGGTCGATGGCGGTGAGATCACGTACGACGGCATCGACGTCAAGCATATCGCCAAGGCTAGTCTGCGCGGCTCGCTGGGCATTGTGCTGCAGGATACGCACCTGTTTAGCGGCACCATTGCGCAGAACATCCGCTTTGGCAAGCTCGACGCGACCGACGAGGAGGTGCGCGCCGCTGCCGAGGCCGCCTGCGCCGACTCGTTTATCCGCCGCCTGCCTAGAGGCTACGACACGCCGGTCACGGCCGATGGTGCCAACCTGTCGCAGGGCCAGCGCCAGCTGCTCGCCATTGCGCGCGTGGCTGTGGCCGACCCGCCGGTGCTCATCTTGGACGAGGCAACCTCGAGCATCGACACGCGCACCGAAAAGCTCATCGAACGCGGCATGGATCGCATCATGCGCGGACGTACCACGTTTATGATCGCGCACCGCCTGTCCACCGTCCGCGACGCCGACGCGATCATGGTCCTCGAACACGGCCGCATCATCGAACGCGGCACCCACGAGGAGCTCCTGGCCCAGCACGGCGAGTACTGGCAGCTAGCGCATGGCTTAAAGGAGCTAGATTAACCCGTTCGGGCACGGTGCTTTGGCTCTCCATGCTCCTCACCCCGCCTCAAACCGTCCCAACATTCGACGTTTTTTGCCAATATCAGGAAAAGCATCGAATGTTGGGACGGTTTTTCTGCCATCCGATCGGGTGGAATCGCTAACTTGCATGCGAAGGTGTGCGAATCCGCGAGCAGGGGAATAAGGTTGGTTATCCGACCCATTGGAGGGCTCATGGACCTGCCGATCGTCCTGTCCCATAAGACTGCCTGGCTGTACCACAACGTGGCGCGCCCGTCCGAGCCGCTTTCGCGAGCAAGCAGTCTATACGATGAGGACTCGCTTGCTAACGAGGCGGAGCCGACTGCGGGCCTGCCCAAATTGGGGCTCGATGCCAGGGGACTGAGAATATCTGCGGCGGTCGGGATTGTTACCGACTATCTGGCCTCACTTGGCATCCCGCATGAGGAGCTCGATCGTATTGACACGCTGGTTGGCTTCGATTTTGAACGCTCTCGACCGGCGGGCCTCCGACGCCATGTGTTTGGGGCGCCCATACCTTCGGATCATCTTATCGAGGTAGCAGAGGGTCTCTTGGTGGTTGATGAGGCCATGTGCTTTGTCCAGGCGGGTTCGTGGATGAGTGAGCCCGAGCAGCTGGAGTATGGTTACGAAATCTGCGCTCGATACCATTTGAATCATTTGTCGTCAGGCGATTATATCGAGATGGGGCAGAGGTATACCGTTGCCGACTTGATCGCTTATTGCGATGAGAACCGATCTCGTCAGGGGGCTACACGTGCGGCTGCCGTGCTCAAACGCGTGCACGATGGTGCGCGGTCGCCCATGGAGACGGCCACCGCGATCATGGTCGTCGCGAAGCGTTCCCAGGGCGGGCTCGGGTACACCAGGGTTGAGCTCAACCATCGGGTCGATGTTCCCAACGAGTTCAAATATCTCGCTAAGGCCGGGTATTTCGAGATCGATGTATATGCACCTGCGAGCGATACGGGTGTCGAATACAACGGCTCGGACCATCTCGATAAGCAACGCAGTGCGTCGGACGCGGAACGTATGACCGTGCTGAGCGCGCTGGGCTTTAAGATGATCGTCCTCACCGGGACTCAGTTTGCCAACCGGCTGCAATTGCATCGGGCGATGAATGCCATTGCGCTCGCTATGGGTCTTAAATGCGACCGAAGCGAGGCGTTTCAGAAACGGCAGAATGACCTGCGGGAATTCGTAATTCGGCACTGGAACGGCGGCCTCTAGGGGCGTCTAGCTCGTCTTTCGAGCTCTGCGAACACCTAAACCGTCCCAACATTCGACGTTTTTTGACAATATCGGGAAAAGCGTCGAATGTTGGGACAGTTTGAATGCCGAGGATGGGCTCGGGAAGCCCTTCTTGCTCGAATGGCCTGTCCTGTCGTACGCGTGTCGACCCGGTTCCCGTGTGCGGTACTATATTCCCTGAAGAATAATGGCCTGCGCGAGGGGAGGGTTTCGTGGACGAGCACGCGCAACATGACGGTTTTGGCCGCGATATCAACTATCTGCGCATTGCCGTTACTGACAAGTGCAATTTCCGCTGCATTTACTGCATGCCTGCCGACGGCGTAGCGCCGCGCGCGCATGACGAGCTGCTCAGCGCCGAGGAAATCGCCCGCTTTGTGCGTCTGGTGGCGGGGGAGGGCATTCGTCGCGTACGCCTGACGGGTGGCGAGCCACTGGTCAGCCGCCGCATTATCCCGCTCATTCGCGACATCCGTGCGATCCCGCAGATCGAGGACATCTCGCTCACCACCAACGGTGCCCTGCTGCCCAAGCTGGCGCCGCAGCTCAAAGACGCGGGGCTCGACCGCGTCAACATTTCGCTCGATACGCTCGATCCCGCGCTCTTTGGAAAGATCACGCGCCTGGGCCGGCTCGAGCAAACCATGGCCGGCATCGATGCGGCGCTTGCTTGGGGATTCGAACCGGTTAAGGTCAACTGCGTGGTGGTCCGCCGCCTCAACCAGGAC
>USNX01000146.1 GCA_900556205.1 uncultured Collinsella sp. | reverse complement strand
GGGCAGGAGCGGCAGCCGAAAGCGCAAAGTCATGCGTGGCAGGCAGATCGGCGGCCACAAACTCGTGAGGTACGGGGCAACTTACGGTCTTGACCAGGTTCTCGCCTACCAGCGTGGGCGCTGCGGCCAGACGCTCGGCAAGCTCGTCGACGTCGAAGATCTCGGTCGAGATAATGCCCATCTTGGAACCATTGTCGCGCAGATGGCGCACCAGAGCGCGGGTGTCGACGCCCTCGATAGCGACGATGCCGTGGGCGCGCAGATACTCCGGCACGCTGACGGCCGAGCGCCAGTTAGAAGGCGTGGTGCACATGTCGCGAACGATCATGCCGCGCATAGCCGGAGCGCTCGCAGGGCGCACGGCGTCGCCGGGGAAGGCCGACTGGACGTCGGTCTCGTCGATACCGTAGTTGCCGATCTGCGGATAGGTCATGGTTACGATTTGGCCGGCATAACTCGGGTCGGTCATGACCTCAAAGTAGCCCTCGAGCGAGGTGTTGAAGCAAACTTCGCCGGTCGCGGTGCCCTCAGCGCCGCATGCACGTCCATAAAAAATGGTCCCATCCTCAAGATACAGGATGCAGGGACCGCAGGTGCCCTTGCTGGTTTTGGCCAGCATACGCTGGCAAAGCTCGCTGGGCGCGAAGGTGCGGGCGGCAGCGCCCGCGGTATGGTTGTTCGCCATAATTCTCCTTCCCGGTCTCACAGGACCGGCTTAAAGGTGTGTAGTTAGGCCTCGCGGTATTGTAACCGCAAGCATGCCTCATGGCGTTAATTTCATCGAAATGTTTACGAAATGATAATTATGACTTTCTATGCATAATGTTTTTTAATCCCCGTCCCAGAAAAATCATCCCGCGGGGCTTGTGGCTCACGCGGGATGATGGCGTCTTATTTTTTCTTGTCCTGCTCCAGCAGTTCGGACGGTGTGCGATCGGGCTTGCCGCCGCGGAAAATCTCGCGGCCATGCAGACGATGCTCCAGATCGCGCTCGGTCTTTTCCTCGTCAATCTTGGTCTGGCTCACCACCGGGTCCTCAATCAACGACGACACCGAGTTCACCTGCTTCTGAATGCGCTCGGCGATGGTGTCATCCATACTCACGATGCGCATCTTCCAGTCGATACTCGTGGCGTTGGATGAGCTCTTGGTCCACACGAACGTCAAAATGGCGCTCTGGTGGCCGCGCGCGGGGAACATACCAAAGAAGGAATCGTGCTGAATGTTGCTATCCTCGTCGATATAGGCGTGAACGTTATACACCACGCGGTCGATCTTATCGTTGAGCAACGCGTTGGTCGCAAGCGCCGCGGCCTGAATCTGCCCGTTGGACAGCAGCTCGAGCTCGTTGGCGGACGATGTGTCCAACACCGTCACCTCGACCGTGCCCGTGCGTTCATCGGCTTCATCGACGGTGAAGTCGAGCGGGAACTGCGTAAAGCCGTTGCCCCATTCAAGTCCACCCTTGAGCGCGGTCGAAACGGTATCAACCGAAACGCTCTCGGACAGGTTGGCGGTGTTCAGACGACGCATCACGCCGTAGCCAATCTGCATGCCCACGATCAGCACCAAAATACCGATGACCACGGCCATCGCGGTCTTCGTAATGGTATGGCTCACCTGCGAGCCCGAAGGATCGTCCTCGGACAGCGGGTCGATATGTTTTGCCTGGCTCGCGCGGTCCTCGCTGCGCAGCTGCGCTAGCGCCGCTTTGTCACCGCGCTTGGCCGCAGCCTCCTTCTCACGCATGCGCTCGGTACGCTTTTTGGCGAGCGTGGGATCCAAGACGCCGGATGCATCGATTTCGGAGAATAACTCCGTCACTTCTTCCGGAGTCAAAGGGTTCTTGTCAGCCATAAACTTCCTGTCATATCAATCAGTCGAGCTCGTGCGCACGCGCACCTTCGAACTGCATTCGATAGTAACGGGCATAGGTGCCGCCACGGGCGAGAAGCTCCTCGTGCGTGCCACGCTCCACAACGCGACCATGCTCAACGGTCGCAATCTCATCGGCATGCTTAATGGTCGAAAGACGGTGGGCGATAATAATCGTGGTGCGGCCGCGTGCCAGCTCTTCGAGTGACTCCTGCACCGCCTCCTCGCTCTCGTTATCCAAAGCACTCGTCGCCTCGTCCAAAATCAGGATCTTGGGGTTCTTGAGAAACACGCGCGCGATGGCAACGCGCTGCTTCTGTCCGCCCGAAAGACGGCTGCCGCGCTCGCCCACCACGGTGTCGTAGCCCTGCGGAAGCGATTCGATAAAGGTATCGATATTGGCGCGGCGGGCCGCCTCGGCGATCTCTTCCGCCGTAGCGCCCGGCTTGCCGTAGGCGATGTTCTCGCCAATCGTACCGTCAAACAGATAGACATCCTGCTGCACCAGGCCGATGGCGCGGCGCAGGCTCTGCTGCGTCACATCGCGCACGTCCTGACCGTCGATGCTAATGGATCCGGTAGCCACGTCATAAAAGCGCGGCAGCAGCGAACAGGTCGTGGACTTGCCGCCGCCCGAAGGGCCAACCAAAGCGATGGTCTGCCCGGGCTTGATGGACAGGTCCATATGGTCGATAACGGGACGCTCGTCGGCATAGCCCTCGCCCAGCTCGACATCCTCGTAGTTAAAGCACACGTCGTGATACTCCACGGCGCCGGCAGTCACCTGCAGATCCGTAGCGCCCGGCTTGTCCTGGATATCCGGCGCGGTCGAGAGCACCTCGTCCATACGCTTAAAGCCGGCGATAGCCTTCTGATACGTTTCGGCCGAATTGACGAGCGTCTCAAGCGGCGTGCAGAACAGCGAAATATAGAGTGCGAAGGTCGCCATATCGACCGCCCGTAGCTGTCCCTGGGCGACCAGCCATCCGCCCAGCAGCACTACGATCACATAGAGCACACCCGAGAGCAGGCCATACGTCGCGGTATAGACGCCCATGGCGTGATACATGTTCTCCTTGGACAAAAGGTAGCGGTCGTTAGAGGCGCGGAACTTGGCACGCTCGGTCTCCTCGTTGGCAAAGCTCTTGACCACGCGCATGCCCGCCAGAGAATCCTGCAGCTGTGCATTAATGCCGCTGATCTTCTTGCGGTTGTCGCTAAAGACCTCGCGCATGCGCATGTTCTGCCAAAACATGACGACCGCAAACGCCGCCGTCACCACGGCCATGGCAAGCGCTAGCACCGGAGCGATGGTAAAGAGGATCACAAACGAGCCGATAATCTCGATACCGCAGATGATGATCCACTCGGGTACGTGATGCGCCGCCTCGCAGATATCGAACAGGTCGTTGACCACGCGGCTCATCATGTCGCCCGAGCTGTTGCGGTCGAAGTACGCAAAGCTAAAGCGCTCATACTGGTCGAACAGGTCCTCGCGCATTTTGGACTCCATGCGCGCGCCCATCACGTGACCCCAATAGCTCACAAAGTAGCGGCAGGCGCAGCGGACGGCATACATCAGCACCAAGCCCACCGCGATCATGCCGAGCGTCTGCATAATGGCAGCCTGACCCTGAGTAAATAGCCCACCGGTCAAATTGCGCAGGATAATGGGGAACGCCAGGTCAATGGCGGCAAGCACCAGAGCACAAACAGTATCAGCAACAAAAAGCCCCATCTGGGGCTTGTAATACGAAAGAAACCTCTTCAGCATGTGATCCTCAAAGAAATATCAGCAACGTAAGGCCCTGGAACAAAGCAATCAGTAGTACTTGTCCCAGGGCTATCCCCACTCGTTAAAGCTCCGTGCCCCCAAGGCGGTGTGCGATGCTGTCGCAGGCAAGCGCGCCCACGACGGTCTTGGCGTCTTCGATCTTGCCGTCGAGCACGGCGTCGATCAGCTCGTGCAGCGGCACGAGGTCCACGTTGACAAACTCGTCATCATCGGGGTTGGGTGCATCGAACTCGAGCTTGGTGGCCAGGTAGATGTGAATGATCTCGTCACAGAAGCCACAGGACGTGACAATCGACGTCAAAAAGCGAATGCGACCAGCCCTAAAGCCCGTCTCCTCATGCAGCTCGCGCT
>USNX01000145.1 GCA_900556205.1 uncultured Collinsella sp. | reverse complement strand
GCACCATGTCGTTTGCGCGCATGATGATGAGCGGGGCTGCCCTACCGCTGGTTTTTGGCTCGTTTATTTTGACCATCGTCGGCATGGTCATGATGTCGGCCGCCGCCAGCAAGCAGTCCGTGGGCCTGTCCCTTGTGGGCTACGTAATCTTTGCGAGCACCTTTGGCCTGACCGCGTCGTTTGGCCTTGCCAACTACGACCTGCCCACCATCAACACTGCCTTTATCGCCACGGCCGCCATCACCTTTGTCTTTGGCGCCTTGGGCGTGACGTTCCCCAAGTTTTTCCAGCGCGTATATGGCATCGGTTTTGGCATTCTGCTCGCTACTATTCTGGTTGAGATCGTGCTGATGTTCATGGGCGTCTCACAGACCATCACCGATCTGATCGTGATCGTGGTGTTCGCCGGCTTTATTGGCTACGACACCTATGTTGCCACGACGGTGCCGCCTACGCTGCCCAACGCCGTGCTCATGGCGTCCAATCTGTTCGTGGATATTATCAACGTGTTCCTGCGCATTCTGAACATCCTCGGCCGTCGCGACTAGTGGCGAATTGCGGCGGTGCTTGCCGTACGTGCAAATCGATGCGAAAGGCGGTCCTTCGGGGCCGTCTTTTTTGTACGCGGCGGGGTATCATGGATGGGAAAAGCCGATAGCGGCAGAGACCGAGAAAGGTGACCACTTATGGCAGACGTCGACAACAGGAACCGTAACCGCAGGTCCAACCGAGCGGGTCAGCCCAATCCCAAGCGCGAGGCCCGTGCCAAGGCCGCCGAGCGTCACGTGGCAACTGTGTCCGAAGCGTGCGCCAAGGATATCGAGCGTTCGCTTGCCGGCGTGTGCGAGTTCGATGGTATGCCTGCCGGTTTTGTCGCGGCGATGAAGGCCAAGGTTCAGAGTGCTGTGGCCGCCGAAGAACAGGTTGCCGAGGACGTCGAGGGCGCGGAGGCTGCCGAGACCGAGACGGCGCCCGAGACCGAGGCAGCGCCTGAGCCTGCCGAGGAAATCGCCGAAGCTGAGTCCGCGCCTGCTGAGGAGCCCGCTCCGGTTCTGCCTGAGGTCACCGTGCTCGATGCCTCCGCCACGCAGGCCATCCTGGACAACGGTCGTGGCTATGCGCAGTTCTGCGACATGGCCGTGCTCGCCTTTGCCTCGTTCACCAACCCGGGCGGTGGCTACATCCAGGGCTATCTGGGCCAGGAGGCCACGCTGTGCGCCGATTCGTATCTGTACAACGTTCTCGATAAGCAGCGCAAATGGTACGGCGAGAACCGTCGCCGCAACATCAACTGCGAGCTTTACCGCAACCGTGCGCTGGTGGTGCCTGCGGTGCGCTTCGACCGCAACCACGTGCATGCATACGCCGACGTGATCGTGGCCGCCGCGCCCAACGTTAAGCGCGCCCGCCAGGAGTATCGCGTGAGCGACGATGCTCTGCTGGACGCCCTGCGCGACCGCATTCGCTTTGTGCTTGCCATCTGCGACGAGCTGGGTCGCGAGAAGCTCGTACTGGGCGCTTGGGGCTGCGACAACAACGGCTTTGACGCCGAGGCCGTGGCCGAGCTCTTCCGCAAGGAGCTCGCGTCGGGCGACTTTAAGGTCAAGCAAGTCTTCTTTGCCGTGCCTTCTACGCGCTGGGATGAGGATTTTGCCAAGTTCAAGCACGTGCTGGCAAACTTCCCCGAGCGCAACGAGGAGTCCTATGCCCAGGTTGCCGCTCGCGCTGCGGCAGCTCGCGCCGCCGAGCAGACCCAGGCTGCTACCGAGGATGATGAGGACGAGGACGATTGGCGCAAGTACCTGTAATTGGTACGTGCTGACAGATGGGTCGAGCCGGCGGGAGAGGCTGCTTCCGTCGGCTTTTTACTGAGCGAGGGGCTTACGATGAAAAACGTTCTATGCTTTGGCGACAGCAACACCTATGGTTACGATCCGGCGGGCATGCGCGACGGCACCGCGGTGCGCTATGCGCAGGATGTGCGCTGGTGCGGCGTGGCCCAACGTGACTTAGGCGAGGGCTGGCATGTAATTGAAGAAGGCCTCAACGGCCGCACGACGGTACGCGACGACATGTGCCATCTGGACACCAATCTTAACGGCATCCGCGCACTTCCGATGCTGCTCGAGGCCCATAAGCCGCTGGACGCCATTGTGATCATGCTGGGCACCAACGACTGTAAGACGGTCTTTAACGTGACAGCTTCCGATATCGCCCGTGGCGCCATGGCGCTGATTCGCGCCGTCCGCGCGTTTCCGTGGACCGACGCTGCGCCTTGTCCGCGCATTCTGCTGATGGCGCCTATCAAGATCAAGCCGCAAATCGCCGATGTATATATGACCGATTTTGACGAGCGTTCCGTCGAGGCCTCGGAGCATTTTGGCGAGTACTACGCACATGTGGCTGAGCAGTTTGGCTGCGACTTTTTGAATGCCGCCGACTTTGCCGAGCCGGGCGATATCGACTATCTGCATATGATGCCCGAAAGCCACGAGAGCTTGGGACATGCCGTGGCGGCCAAGCTCCAAGAGATGCTCGGTGAGTAGCACGGCCCCAAACCACCGCAAAGGTGCCTGTCCCCTTTGCGGTGGTTTGGGCTGCGAATCTTAATACTGCCACATGTGATTGACGGGGCCGGAACCTTTGCCCATGTCAAAGCCGGCGGCGAGGGCGCCCGTTAGGTAGGCCTTGCCCGCGTTGACGGCGTCGGCAAGATCCATGCCCTGCGCCAGCGCGCAGGCGATGGCGGACGAGAGCGTGCAGCCGGTGCCGTGCGTGTTATTGGTGTCGATACGCTTGTGGCGGAACCACGTGGTGAGTGGATCTCCCAGATGGTTGCCCTCGTCATCGAGTGGCGCGGGTTCGGCCAGTACATCGTTGGCCTCGTTGACAAGATGCCCACCCTTAACGAGGGATGCGCAACCAAAGCGGCGGGTGAGGAGCATGGCAGCATTTTGCTGCGTGCGCTCGGAGTCGACCTCGTAGTCGAGCAGGGCCATGGCCTCGGGAATATTGGGCGTGATAACCGTCGCTAGCGGGAACAGGCGGCGGGTGAGCGCCTCGGCGGCATCTTCGGCAATCAGCCGTGCGCCCGAGGTGGCTACCATGACGGGGTCGACTACCACGTTTGTCGCGTTCCAAGCGCTCAGGCGGTCGGCGATAACCTCGATAATCTCGGCAGAGGAAACCATGCCAATCTTGACGGCGTTGGGGCGGATATCGTCAAAAACGGCATCGATCTGTGCCGCGACAATATCCGGGGAGATGTTCTGCACGGCGGTGACGCCCAGGGTGTTCTGTGCGGTGATAGCGGTGATGGCCGTCTCGGCATACAGGCGGTGCGCCGTGATGGTCTTGATGTCGGCCTGAATGCCGGCGCCACCGCTGGAATCGGATCCTGCGATGGATAGAACGGCAGGTACCTTACTGCGATCCATGTTCGCTCCCTTGTTCGGTCGGAATCAAATGGGTCTATAAGCCAGCATTATAAAGATGCCCGGGCCGACTCTATGTCGAACCCGGGCGGGCGATGCAATCTTTACGCAAATGCAAGCAAATGTTCACACGTCAACAATTGACAGGCACCGGCTCGCCGCCAGAAGCGGCCGCGGCGACAGGGCTAGTCCTCCATGCCGAGGTCGATCGTGGTGCCCTCGAAGATTTTGTTGACGGTGCGGACGGCGCACATCTTGCCACACATGGTGCAAGTGCCCTCGGTGGCGGCGGGGGACTCCTCGTAGCGCTTCTTGCCCGTAACCGGGTCGAGCGCGCACTTCCACATGGCGTCCCAGTCGAGCTTGCGGCGTGCCTGGCCCATCTTGTCGTCCATGTCGCGGGCGTGGGGCACCTTTTTGGCGATGTCGGCGGCGTGTGCGGCGATCTTGGTGGCCATGAGGCCGTCGAGCACATCCTGGGCGTTGGGCAGGCATAGGTGCTCTGCCGGTGTCACGTAGCACAGGAAGTCGGCACCGGAGCTGGCGGAGATGGCGCCGCCGATGGCAGCGGTGATGTGGTCGTAACCCACGCCGATATCGGTCACCAGCGGCCCGAGCACATAGAACGGAGCATTGTGGCACAGGCGCTTCTGCAGTTTCATGTTG
>USNX01000144.1 GCA_900556205.1 uncultured Collinsella sp. | reverse complement strand
CGCCCGCAACGGCTTCGACGTCACCGTCTTCGAGGCCTTCTTCACCGGCGGCGGCGTGCTGGTCTACGGCATCCCCGAGTTCCGTCTGCCCAAGGCAGTCGTCAAGCGCGAGATTGACGGCCTGGAGGACATGGGCGTCAAGTTTGAGTACAACTCCGTCGTGGGCAACATGGCTACGGCCGAGGAGCTGTTCGAGCAGGGCTTCGACGCCATCTACGTGGCGACCGGCGCCGGCCTGCCCAAGTTCCTCAACGTCCCCGGCGAGAACCTGCCCAACGTCTTCTTCGCTAACGAGTACCTCACCCGCGTGAACCTGATGAAGGCCAACAAGTTCCCCGAGTACGACACCCCCACCAAGCACGGCAAGAACGTCGTCGTCTTCGGTGGCGGCAACGTGGCTATGGACGCCGTTCGTACCGCCAAGCGCCTGGGCGCCGAGCACGCCATCATCGCCTACCGCCGTACCGAGGACGAGATGCCCTGCCGTCGCGCCGAGCTGCACCACGCTAAGGCCGAGGGCGTCGAGGTTCTGCCGCTCGTCTCCCCGCTCGAGTTTGTCGCTGGCGAGGACGGCTCCGTGTGCGCCGTCAAGGTCCAGAAGATGGAGCTCGGCGAGCCCGACGAGTCCGGTCGTCGTCGTCCGGTCGCCATCGAGGGCGCCATCGAGGAGATCCCCTGCGACGTCGCGATCTCGGCTATCGGCACCAACGCCAACCCCTTCGCAAAGAAGATCGGCGGCAAGATGGAGCTCAACAAGTGGGGCTACATCGTCGCCGACGAGGAGACCGGCCAGACCACCGATCCCCGCATCTGGGCCGGCGGCGACATCGTCACCGGTGCCGCTACGGTCATTCTGGCGATGGGCGCCGGCAAGAAGGCCGCCGCTTCCATCACCAAGAGCCTGCTGGGCGAGTAATCACCTACAGCACTAGCCACCAAACGGCAAAGTCCCCGTCGAGCACACGCCCGGCGGGGACTTTTTCTATACCGGCCGCCCAAACCACCACGATGGGGACAGGCACCTTTGCGGTGGTTTAGGGCCTGACCGGCCAGTTTGTCTCGATCTGTAACAGTTAGACCCTGTTGAGCCTCGTAGTTGTTACAGATCGAGATATTGTGCGAACATCCGCCTGTTCATCTCAATCTGTAACAGTTAGAGGCCAAATTCCTCGCTACGTGTTACAGATCGAGACGTTAGGTTGGCGACCGAACAGTTCATCTCAATCTGTAACACCTGGAGCCGTTTTGGGCAGCTTGGTGTTACAGATTGAGATTTTGCATAAGCCGAGGACGGACGCCGTCACCAAAACCTAGCGCTTGCGGCGCTTGGTCGCGGCGACACCGGCGGCGGCAACGGCTGCACCGGCGATACCCAGGGCGGCGACCGTCATCGCGGTGGCATCGCCCGTGGCAGCCAGGACGGCGTGGGATTTCTTGGCCGGCGTGGTTTTCTCAACCGTCTTGGCCACCGTGGTGGTTGCGGCAGGCTTGATCTCCGGTTTCTGCTCGAGCTTGGTATCGGGCTTAACCTCGGGCTTCATCTCGGGCTGCGGCGCCGGCATCTCCGGGTCGACCGGGACCGGCTTAGCCTCGGGCGTAAACGTCAGGTCGGTGATTAGCCATAGCGTACGGAACAAGCCGGGAACAGGCGCATGCTCGCTTGCCTTATCCACCCGATAACCGCACTCCACGCCATTGACCATCAGTTTAATGTTAGACGTAAAGAAGAAATCCCACGCCGGCTTAAAGTACAGGCCATAGCGATAGGTCACACCAGATTTAAAAGCGTCGATGTGGTTGGTGATTTTCCGGTCCCAGAATATATCGGAGTTCACTTCGCTACCATCGCTGCCCGTCCAGAACTCGCACTGAAGAATGGAGTTCGAGCCCGCCGGAGTGTCTGCCGTAAAGTCCGGTTTATCGCCCGCCCTAAAGATGGTGGTGGCGTCGTCAATCTCGATAACGTCGATAGTTTGCCAATCATCAACCGGCTGCTCGCACAGCATATTGGCCGCATTGGGCGCAAACGCGCCATCGACGGTCTTATCTGTCACGTCGGTCACACCATGCGGCGTAATGGCGTCGTTTGCCGGCGCGGCGGCGTTGTCGCTGGGAATGTTTTGTTCAGCGGGTGCCGCATTGTTAGACTCATCGGCGGCGTCAGCCGGAGTCGTCTGCTGAGGTTCGGCGACAGTTTGTGCCGCCGGAGCAACGTCGGTTGCAGGCGTGGTCGCCGGAGCCGCACCCTCCGCAACCGCCGGCGTCACCAGAGCCGCGGCAACCTCGCCCGTCGCGGCGGCGGAATCCGCGCACTCGGTCGCGAGCGCCACGCTCGGCAGCAGTAGCTGGACGATCATGAGTGCGCACGCACCGACGCTGGCAATCTTCACGCCCACGCAACGCCAAGTACCGTGAACGAGCGAGCAAGCGCGCTCGCGCTGCGTTTGCTTGGCAAAGTAGCTTCCGTTCATAATGGCCTCCCAAATCGAAGGATTACACACTACAAAGGCACCTGTCTCCTTTGCGGTGGTCCTGTACAACCAAGATGCGCCAAATGGCCCTGTACGCCTAGGTTCGTACATGCGAGCCTAGGCTGCTACCTACGGAAATACAAAAAGCTGCCGCGAAGACACTTATGCCCACACAGCGGCTGAAAATGGCTGTGAAAGCTACTGCTAGCGGCTGCGGCGCTTGGACGCGACGAAGCCGGCGCCGATGACGGACGCACCGGCGATGCCGAGTGCGGCTGCCGCCGTCGCGGCGTTGTCGCCCGTGGCGGCCAGAGTGCCCACGGACTTCTGGGCAGCGGTGGCCTTCGCGGCCGGCTTGGGGGCAGCAGCCGTGGAACTCGCCTGAGTCGGCGTCACGGACGGCGTGCCCGTCTCACTTCCGCCGCCTGGCTGCGGCGCAGGAGCCGGGGTGGGCTCAGGCTGCGGCGTGGGCTCAGGCTCGACCGCATCTCCGGAGCTGATTACCACGCTGCGGGCAACCTCGTCGGAAGTCCTAACATCCTGGATAGTAGACGACCCGGCAGCACCGATGACGAGTCCGTTTCCCGTAGTTTCTCGCACGGTGCCGCCGGCGGGAGTCGTAACTACCGATCCGCCATCAATTGCAAGATAAGGGGCTGCATCACCTAGATTGACAGCGTAGATTGCCGCCGTAGAGCCCAACGCCTCAACATTTGAATTAATGATGTCAATTCGAGGGATGGCGGACTGGGAGCTGGATTGGGAATATATTCCGTAGCCATGTTTACGACTGTAGCCAGTTCCGTCACCGCATCGAGCTGTAAGGTTCGAATTCTCGACGAGCACCCGCGACACGCCGTCCTGCGCGCGCATCCAAACACCATCCAAAACATCGGCCCTATCACTCACCACGAGCGTAACATCCGCCCCGTTGGTAATACTCAAACATAAATCTGTCTTGCTTCCAACCGAATACAGGGCGAGCGACGCACCGTTCCCATTGCGCGCCTCCGCATTTAATTTTGCGTTATCCACCGCGATGCAGCCTCCATGCTCGGAGGAGTAGTTTTCGGCACAGACTGCAATGGCTGTGTCGAGCCCATTTGCCTCGACGTGGACGTCGGCGCCCTCGCTAATAGTTATGTTGCCTGCCCGCGTGTGAATGCCGATGGTATCAGGCACATTGTTCGCTGCCGTCACGTTAACGTTGGCACCGCGGATGTCTACGTCGCCGCCGGTCTTGCCGTCCCCCGAAACCGCTATCGTATCGGTCCCGGCCGTTGCGTTGAGAGTCACGTTGCCCGAGATGGCGAGGTTACCGTACTCGACATTAACAGCGCTCTTGCGCCACCATCGTTCGGCCGTCGCGCTGAGGGCCCCCTCCCCCATGATGGTGAGGTTGCCGTTCTTGACCTCGATGGCGCTCTGCCTGGCGTCGGCCGTGATGGTGTTGGTGCCTGCCACGTCAATGTTGAGGTTGCCCTGAGCGCTGATGCTGGCGCCGTCGTAGCCGCTGAGCTTCATGTCGTCGGCGCCGTCCCAGGACCAGGTTCCGGCATCGTCGCCAGCGGCCTTGCTGTACTGCGTGCCACCCACGTTGACCCACTCGGCGGCGAGTGCCACACTCGGTAGCAACAGC
>USNX01000143.1 GCA_900556205.1 uncultured Collinsella sp. | reverse complement strand
CTCTTAATGATATTGGCGGAATCGGTCAGCACCGGCTTTCGCAGGCGCAAGTCGCACGGTTCCAAACCCAGCGCCGCCACGGACGCCGAAACGGTATCGCCGAGCCACGATGCGATGGAGCCCAACGCGCCGCTGCCCCCTCCTAGGCCTTTAATCATCTCGTCCATAAGTTCGTCGGCTGAGCCTTGGATATCACCGTATCCCACGAGTAGCCGTCCCCAAACATCCATGACGCCGTCGAGCACGCCGGCAACGCCGCCCGAGCGCTCCTTCAATGTCGAGAAAAATCGCGAAAGCACGTTGTTTTGCGCCGTCGCCTCATCGGGCGCCAGCACCGCGGCAGAGATAGCACCGCGATCGCCAAGCCTGACTGCCGCGTTAAACGAGGAGTTAAGTTTATCGGGGCTGGTAATGTCACCCGAAACTGCAAAGGCGACCACGCCGTTGCGGCCAGGTGGGGCGATACGCGGGCGCTCGCCGGAAAGCGCTTTAATGGCCTGGTCAAACGCATTGCCCGCACGGTCGGCCTCATCCTCGGTCTGACGCTCAAGTTCGAGTTCTTTGTTGCGGCATTCGACGTAGTCTTCCAGAGCCTCTTTGAACTTATCGAAGTGGTACTCGAAGCCCCTTTCGACAGAAGTCGTTGCAATCGCAACGTACCCTAAAGACGACACACCGAAATGGCATTCGCTACACGTTTCGTGACCGTCAAAATCTGCGACGGATGCCAGCCCACCCGGCTTTCCTTTTTTGTAATTTGGACAGTCAGTCCCATAATGCAAATAGGTAACTTTATCTACTTCACTCGTGGGCCAACGCGCATCGGTATAGAGTTCAGTCGTCCGCGCCTCATCTGGATTTCGCGGAAGGAAAGGGATGCGGGCGGAAACTTTGCCGTCCTTTTCAGTTATATATGCCCGCTCGACTTCTTCGCCCGCATAAGCGAAGAACACCTTTCGTGCAGCAGAATCTGCCTGTTTTTCCGGACCCTCGCCAAGCGGTTTCTCATTTGCCAGGCGCTGGCGATAGTAGGCCTTCGCGCGATCGAGCGCCACTTGCGGTTCCCACGTAACGCTCGAAGCGTAATGCGGATTTTGAGCACCAGAGAGATCCGTTAGACTTTTCACACGCTCCCACATGCAAGAACAGCTGCTGACCGAGCCCTTGTCAGACCCGCCACAATCCGCCAGCCAAGCGCGCTCTTTAGCCTTCGCCGTGTCCTCAGAAGCCTTCCGCAGCTCCTCGGCCGCACGCTCTAAATCATCTGATGTGTCTTTAATGGTATCGGTCGAGATCTCTGACCCTTTGAGCGCAGCGAAGTCCGACTCGGATGTCCTGGGCACGGCAAGCGCCGTACCGGTATAGGCCACACTATCGGTATCCTGCGCCGACACCGCCTGCGTGGCACGCGCGGCAATCAGATACGGCAGAGCCGTCTCGATTTTCTGCAAGCCTTCCGATGCGCTTTTGGCAAACTTGTTGCGCGTTTTAATGATCTCAATCCCGGTGTCGACCATATTGCCGGCAACTGGTTCGGCACCTGGGATGAGAATGGCAACCAGGCCCGTCCCGATTGTGGCAAACCCCGCTAGCCCCAGACTCAAGATGCTCGCATCAACCACCGTGGCAGCCGTGTGATAGGACGACACCACGTTGGCACCCGCCAGCGCGCCGCTATCGGCCGCCACCTGGGTATCCCCGGCACGCGACATGCTCCATATCGCCGCGGTCGACGAAAACAACAACGTGAGCACCACTAGGATGACCACGGCAGAAGAAAGCGTGGTGTAGGCACCGTCTTCGATAAACAGGTCGATACCGGCGCGGCCCATAAAGCCGCCTCGCTTGCGATGGCAGCTCGGACGGCGCGTCAAAACGCATCTAGACCAGAAACGCTTAATCCCATGCAGCAATCCACGAATCATAATCTCCCTCCAGCCATTCGGGACGCGATTGATACGAGACATCGACCTTGAGCTCAACGTAGCCGCCCTCGGCGGTACCACCCATAGCCTGCGCAAACGCACCGATCACAGGCAACGGCTTGACCTCGCCGGAAACGGACACGGACGAGACACCACCCGCACCGGCCCGGCCAAGCTCGATATCCCACGACAACGGCCCGCCGGCATGAAAGATCGAAACGTTGGGCACTGCGGCAAGCCGGCGGCGGGTGAACTCCTTAAGATCGTCGTCCTCCGCCGTCGTCGTGGTCATGAGCCGCGCGGTCTCGGCAGCGGCAGACTCCATGACCGCGCGCGTATAGAGCAAACACACCGGTTGCAGTGCGAGAAGAATGAGCATCAGAAACGTCGGCAGCAAAAAAGCAGCCTCGACCGTAGACTGCGCCCGGTCCTCGCGCGCGATATCAATACAACGCGATGTCCTTAGCGCCCGCAGCGGCGTCGATAACCGACGTCGAGGCAACGCCATGGGATGCCGCCCGCTCAACCAGCGCCGCCAAGTGCCCATCGGTGCCAGCACGCCAAAGCCCCGCAATCGCCAGCACGATCGATAACAGCGCCACCGTGACGATGGCGTATTCGACCGTCGCCTGGGCAGATTCCTCGCGCAGGACGTCATGCATTTCACGACCCCTCCTTTGAGCTTATTGTTTGCGGGGCCAGGCGCACCGCGCGCAGACGACACGAAGCATCGCCAGTATCCGCGGCAACCGTCACCATATCGACCCAGCCGCGCCCATCGCGCACAATGGCGCCCCATACGTTACCCTTAATATCGAGATAGCCGCTCAGGGCGAGCTGGGCCGTTGGCACCTCGCGGTAGGCGCGTAACATATCCGCCGCTGCCTCGGTCATCGGTCGGTCCTCGGACCATGCAAGCCGGACCGCAATCGCGTTGTCCTCAGGCGAATCCGTCGCAGTGCCAGACCGCTTGTCGAGCATCCGCAGAAAGGTTTGCGCCGTGACAGCGACATCCGAATCGTCCGCATCTCGCATCTCATCTTTTTGAGACGCCACCGCCGAATCTGAGCCCGAATCGAAGGCGGCCCCAGGACGCTGCTGCCGCGCGGCGTTTAGCCCCCAAACCGCCACTGCCACCGCCACAACCACACAGGCAAACACCAGCAGTGCGCCGACAGGCCGCCTACCCTCTACAGGCTGTTGATGCCCTCGCTGATAGCGTTCCATAGATCTTGGACCTTGCCCTTAAATGCGACAATGGCAATGATGGCGATCACCACGAGCACGCCGACCAAGATGGCGTATTCGGTGGTGCCCTGCGCACTCTCCTCCTGCAGCAGCTCCCCGGCATGCTGGCGAGCGCGAATTGACTGGCAAACAGCCCAGCTCCAGACCTTGCCAGCAACGTCAGTCATCGTGTTCATGTATTCCTCCCTACATCATCCCGCCTGCTCCCAACAGCGGGCCCAATATGGACAGAAGCAACGCCGGCAAGATGAGTGTGCCGGTGGGAATCAGCAGCTTGACGGGCGCACGCTCGATCTCGCGCTCGACCGCGGCGCGATGAGCCGCACGGATCTCGCGACTTTGAGCGGCCAGTGTCTCGGCAAGTGGGGCACCCAGAGCGAGCGCCTGCCCCACCGTGATGGCAAAGGTCTCGAGCGCTCGCACGTCCAGGTCGCGTGCGGCGGCCAACAACTCGTCCTCACGCGTGCCCACGCCCACCTGCCATGCCATGCAGGCCCGCTCAAGTCGAAGAGCCAGCACTGACCGGCGGTTGGCGCAGAAAATCTCAAGCGCCGCATCAAACGAAAGACCGGCCGAAAGACCCAAGCGCACAACATCGATCATCTCGGACACTTCGCCGAGCGATACTCGCGCCGGGCCGCCCGCTCCAACCGCGCCCTTCATTCGCGCGGTCAGAGCATCGACCACCGAGCGACCCGCGGCAGCGACCAGCACCGCCTCGCGCTTGCAGGCCTCTGCGATCTTGCGTGCATCCGCCCGATCCAAACCCGTCGCGACAAATGCACTCAGAGCGCACAGGCAAGCCGCAACTGCAACCAGGGCGCTCACAGCTCCACCCGCATAATGCGCCTGATAACCACCAGGGCAACGGCGTTGAGGGCAAGACCCAGCGCCACAGCGCCCGCGCCGGCAGGCGTCGCAAGACCGCGACGAAAATCTGCCGAAAGCAGCGCCAACAC
>USNX01000142.1 GCA_900556205.1 uncultured Collinsella sp. | reverse complement strand
TCGCTATTGTTGGTGCCGCCGGTCTCGAGGCGAGCCATGCGGCCTTGACCTCAAATAAGCGCCTTGCCCTTGCCAACAAGGAGTCCCTCGTCGTCGGTGGCGACTTGCTTATGCCGTTGGCGCATCCGGGCCAGCTTATTCCAGTCGACTCTGAGCACTCCGCCATCTACCAGTGCTATCTGGGGGAGAATCCGCGCGAGGCTCATTGTATTTGGCTCACCTGCTCGGGCGGTCCGTTCTTTGGCCGTACGCGCGACGAGCTCGATCGCGTGACGCGCGCCGATGCCCTCGCACATCCCACGTGGGCCATGGGTGCCAAGATCACCATCGACTCCGCCACCCTCATGAACAAGGGCCTGGAGCGCATTGAGGCCATGCATCTGTTCAACTGCGACCTCGATTTCATTAACGTGGTCGTGCAGCGTCAGTCCAAGATTCACTCTATGGTCGAGTTCGCCGACGGCTCTGTGATGGCGCATCTCGGTGCTTCCGACATGCGTATTCCCATCCAGTTCGCGTTCTCGTATCCCGAGCGTTGGGATACCCCGGCGCCTCGTATCGATTTCCGCGAGCTGGGGCAGCTCACGTTTGATGCTGCCGATATGGATACCTTCCGCTGTCTGGCACTGGCCGAGCGTGCCGGCAAGACGGGTGGCACCATGCCGTGCGTGCTCAATGCCGCCAACGAGGTCGCCGTTGATGCCTTCCTGCACGGTGGCTGCAGCTTTACCGATATCGATCGCATTGTGGAATCCTGCATGGATGCCCACGATATGCAGGCGGTCGATTCGTTTGAGCAGCTTCGTGACATCGATGCGTGGGCGCGTGAAAAGGCTGCGCAGGTGCTCGCCGCAACCCGTTCCTAACCCATAAGGATTGCTTTTTCGTTTTATGGATACTGTTCTGAGCGTTCTTTCATCGGTCTTTTGGGGCCTGCTGATGCTTTCCGTCCTCGTGTTTTTGCACGAGGGCGGCCACTTTTTGGCGGCGCGTGCCTGCGGCGTCCGTGTGACCGAGTTCTTTTTGGGCCTGCCGTGCCGCTTTGACATCCATTACACGTCGCGTCGCATTGGAACCAAGTTTGGCGTGACCCCGCTGCTGCTGGGTGGCTACGCTGCCATCTGTGGTATGGATCCGACCGACGTCTCGTGCGCCGATCGTGTGCTCGCGGCTATCTATCGTCATGGTCGCGTGACCGTGGCCGACCTTGCCGTCGAGCTCGAGCTTTCCGAGGAGGATGTGCTCGAGGCATGCGTCCTGTTGCTGGGCTGGGGCTCCATCGCTCCCTGGTATGAGGAAGGGGAGAAGCCCTCGCCGAGCTACTATCCCACCAAGTATCAGACGCTGCCGCGAGACGCGGCGGGTTACACCACCTTTGACGGCCGCCGGTTCGATCGAGAGCATGCGACTGCCGAGGGCGATGTGTGGGAGCTGCCGTGCGGCGAGGCTGATTTCTTGGCGCAAGAGCGCTCGCACACTTATCTTGGCCAGGGCTTTCTCAAGCGCGCCTTTATGCTGCTCGCGGGCATTCTCGTCAATATCCTGACGGGTTTTTTGCTGCTTATGAGCATCTATTCCATTGCGGGTGTCACCGTGCCGATCGATACGAACGTGATCGGTCAGGTTGACGAGGGGTCTATTGCCGCCAAGTCGGGTATCGAGGCTGGTGATGTGATCCTTTCGGTTGACGGTGTATCGTGCTCCACATGGATGAACGTTTACGATGCTATCGGCAAGGCCGCCGGTAAGGACGATATCGCCATCGAGTACGAGCGTGACGGCAAGCAGCATTCGACCACGGTTGCGCTCAAAGAGGACGAGCGGTTAGGTGTGTATGCTTCTACAGAGGTAGTCCGTTTGGACCCCATCACCTCGGCGCGTCTGTCATTCTCCTATGTTGTGCAGACCGCGGAGGGCGTGATGCGCCTGCTCCAGCCGCAGCATACGATGGAGATTCTCGATCAGTCTTCTTCGATCGTGGGTATTAGCGTTATGTCCTCACAGGCTGCTGCTGCCGGTCCTGCCACGTTCCTTTCGTTTGCCGCCCTCATTTCGTTCTCGCTTGGCTTTATGAACCTGCTGCCCATCCCACCACTCGATGGCGGCAAGCTGGTCATCGAGATCATTCAAAAGATTGTAGGCCGCGAGCTTCCGCTCAAGGTCCAGACGATTGTGAGCTATGTGGGCATCGCGCTCTTTGCGCTGCTGTTTGTCTATATGCTTCGTTCCGACATCCTTCGATTTATTCTGTAGGGGAGTGTTTGGATTGTCTTTATCCCATCCTTTGCCGCGCGAACTGACGCGCCCCGTGCATGTGGGCGGTGTGCAGATCGGTGGCGGTGCGCCGGTGGTGGTCCAATCCATGACCTGCACCGATACCGCTGATGCCCAGGCAACACTTGCGCAAGTGTGCGCGTTGACGCAGGCTGGCTGCGATATCGTGCGTGTGAGCGTGCCCACCGAGGCCGCGCTCGAGGGCTTTCGTATCATTTGTGCTGAGTCCCCGGTGCCGATCGTCGCCGATATCCACTTTAACCATAAGCTTGCCATTGGCGCCGTTGAGGCTGGTGCCGCCAAGTTGCGCATCAATCCCGGCAATATCGGTGATTGGGCCAAGGTCGATTCCGTTATCGATGCCGCCGGCGCTGCGGGTTGTGCGATTCGTATTGGCGTGAACGCGGGCTCGCTTGAGCAGGATATCGCCGAGCGCGACGACCTCACGCAGCCCGAAAAGCTCGTGATGTCGAGCGAGCGTTTTGTCAAGCATTTTGAAGACCGCGGCTTTACCAACATTGTGCTTTCGGCCAAGGCCCATAGCGTGCAAACGACGCTTGATACCTATCGAGCCCTCTCGCGCGAGATTCCCCATGTTCCGCTTCACCTGGGCGTGACGGAGGCGGGGACCAAGCTGCAGGGCACTATCAAGAGCTCGGTGGGTCTGGGTATTCTGCTGTCCGAGGGCATCGGTGACACCATGCGCGTGTCGCTTACGGCCGATCCGGTTGAGGAGCCGCCGGTTGCCTGGGGTATTCTGCAGTCGCTGGGCCTGCGTCGCCGTGGCCCCGAGATTGTCTCGTGCCCCACGTGCGCCCGCTGCCAGGTTAACCTCATTCCCATCGCCGAGGAGGTCACCGAGCGGCTTAAGAACTACTCCGCGCCGCTTTCGATCGCTGTGATGGGATGTGCCGTTAATGGCCCCGGTGAGGCTTCTGATGCCGACCTGGGCGTTGCTTGCGGACGTGGTCAGGCCTTGCTCTTTTCGCATGGCCAGATCATTGGTAAAGTAGCTGAGGACCATATTGTCGACGCGCTTATGGCAGAGGTCGACAAACTTATTGAGGAGAAATAAATGACCAGAGCAATGTATATGTCTAAGCTCTATGCGCCGACGCTTAAAGAGGATCCGGCGGACGCTGAGCTCGCCAGCCACCGCCTGCTGCTCCGTGCCGGCATGATCCGCAAGGAGGCCGCCGGTCTGTATTCCTACCTGCCGCTTGCTTGGCGCTCGATCCGCAAGATTGAGAACATCGTGCGCGACGAGATGGACGCCGCCGGCGCCCAGGAGCTTATGATGCCTATCATGGTCGATGCCGAGTTGTGGCGTGAGTCCGGCCGTATCGATGCCTATGGCAAGGAGCTCGTGCGCTTCGATGACCGTCACGGCCGTGAGTTCGTGCTGGGCCCCACCCACGAGGAGACTGTCACCGCCCTGGTGCGCAATGAACTGCGATCCTATAAGCAGCTGCCCGTCAACCTCTATCACATCCAGGATAAGTTCCGCGACGAGTTTCGTCCCCGCTTTGGTCTGATGCGCGGTCGCGAGTTCATCATGAAGGACGCCTATAGCTTCTCCGCCACGCAGGAGAGCCTGCAGGAGGAGTATGACAAGATGAAGCAGGCCTACGCCAACATCTGCGAGCGCTGCTACATCAAGGCCCTGCCCGTCGTTGCCGACTCCGGCGAGATCGGTGGCGATACCTCCGTCGAGTACATGGCTTTGGCCGACGCCGGCGAGGCTTCGCTGGTCTATTGCGATGACTGCGGTTTTGCCGCCGATGATGAGGCCGCAAGCACCAAGGTCGTTGTGACCGAGGGTCCTGGCGACGGTACGCTCACCAAGGTCGAGACTCCGGGCATGGGCACCATTGAGG
>USNX01000141.1 GCA_900556205.1 uncultured Collinsella sp. | reverse complement strand
GTCCTGAATCAGGTAGGAAAGCGCTGCCGCGGTGTAACTCATGGTGTCGGTGCCGTGCAGAATCACGAAGCCGTCGTGGTCGGCATAGCCTTCGACGATGACATTGCGGATGCGCATCCAGTCGCTCGGGCGCATGTTGGTGCTGTCGATGTTCATGGGCTGCACGACGTCGAGCTCGCAGAGGCCCGAGATCTCGGGGACGCTCTGGGCGAGCTCCTCACCGGTCAGGGCGGGGGAGAGGCCGTTGCCGTCCTCGGTCGATGCGATGGTGCCGCCCGTGGCGATGAGAAGGATGCGCTTCATGCTGGTATTCCTATCGTATTTGCCGCCGCAGAGGCGGAGTCGTTCGGCAGTATTGTGGCACAGGGCGTCCAATGTTCAAACGTATTACATCATCTGTAACGTTTGAAAACACTTCAATTGCCGTCAAATAGGGGACCAGGTCGTGCGTTTGCCGTGCGCTGATGGCTGCGAGGGACGAGAAACCCCATATAACGTGTACACTATGAAAGTTATTCTCGTTTATTCGCGCGGGTGGGCACCGGCTCCCCGCCAACAAGAGGGGGAACCATGGATCAAAAGGCTTCCGCAAAGGTCCTCGTACTCGACTTTGGTGCGCAGTACGGTCAGCTCATTGCCCGTCGCGTCCGCGACCTCAACGTGTATTCCGAGATTGTCCCCTGCGACATCTCGGCCGACGAGATTCGCGAGATGAACGCCTCTGCGCTCATCCTTTCCGGCGGCCCGGCCTCTGTGTATGCCGAGGACGCTCCGTCCATCGATCCTGCCATCTTTGACCTGGGCCTTCCCGTCCTGGGCTTTTGCTACGGCCATCAGATCACGGCCGTGACGCTCGGCGGCAAGGTCGGTCACTCCGAGGTGGGCGAGTACGGTCGCGCTACCATCACGCGCACGGCCGGCGCCAAGCTCTTTAACTCCACGCCTATGGAGCAGACCGTGTGGATGAGCCACCGCGACGCCGTTTCCGAGGTGCCCGAGGGCTTTACCGTTACCGCCAGCACCGACGTGTGCCCGGTTGCCGCCATGGAGTGCCCCGAGCGCAAGATCTTCACCACGCAGTTCCACCCCGAGGTCAAGCACTCCGAGTACGGTCAGCAGCTGCTGAGCAACTTCCTGTTTGAGATCTGCGGCCTGGAGCCCAACTGGAGCATGGACAACCTGGTCGAGACCATGACGGCCGAGTTCCGCGAGAAGGTCGGCGACGACCGCGTGATTCTGGCCCTGTCCGGTGGCGTCGACTCCTCCGTCGTGGCTGCGCTGGGTGCTCGCGCCGTGGGCAAGCAGATGACCTGCGTGTTCATCAACCACGGTCTGCTGCGCAAGGGCGAGCCCGAGCAGGTGGAGGAGGTCTTCACCAAGCAGTTTGACGTCGACTTTATCCACGTCCACGCCGAGGACCGCTATGCCGAGCTTCTGGCCGGCGTGACCGAGCCCGAGGAGAAGCGTCGCATCATCGGTACGCAGTTCTGGAAAGAGTTCTTCGCCGTGGCGCAGCAGCTCGAGACCGATGGCAAGCCGGTCAAGTACCTGGCTCAGGGCACCATCTACCCCGACATCATCGAGTCCGGCGCTCGCAAGACGGGTGGCAAGACGGCCACCATCAAGAGCCATCACAACTTGATCCCGTTCCCCGAGGGCGTGCACTTCGACCTCATCGAGCCGCTCGACCACTTCTTTAAGGACGAGGTCCGCGCGCTCGGTCTGGCGCTGGGCCTGCCGGGTCACATCGTGTTCCGCCAGCCTTTCCCGGGCCCGGGTCTGGCCATCCGCATCATCGGCGCGGTCGACAAGGAGAAGCTCGAGATCCTCAAGAACGCCGACGCTATCGTGCGCGAGGAGCTCGACGCCTACAACCAGCGTCTGTTTGAGCAGACCGGCGAGCGCAACTCCGAGCACAGCTGCTGGCAGTATTTCGCGGTCCTGCCCGACATTAAGTCCGTCGGCGTTATGGGCGACGAGCGCACTTATCAGCGCCCGATCATCCTGCGTGCCGTCGAGTCCAGCGATGCCATGACCGCCGACTGGGCCAAGCTGCCCTACGACGTGCTGGCCCGCATTTCCGGCCGCATCGTTGCCGAGGTTCCCGGCGCCAACCGCGTGTGCTACGACATCACGTCCAAGCCGCCCGCGACGATCGAGTGGGAATAAACGATATTCGTTGATTTCAAGCCTCTGACCTGCGAAAACAGGTCGGGGGCTTCTTATTTTGCAACCTCTGTGCAACCTTTGCGGTTTCGCGCCCCGTGAACAGGGGACGTAGCGCTGTTCACGTCTGGGCCCATGTCGGCACCGATCAATGCCCGCGCTGCTTCTGCTTGCGCTTCAGCTTCCGCTGCTCGAAGCACGTCGCCCGGGGTTCCTCGCCAGAGGAGAACCGACCGTTCCTTGCGAAACCGCGAGACCAGCTATATCCGCTTGCTGCGGGCTTGCTTGAGCCAGTTCCTCTTGAAAGAGCCTATACCTCCGAAGAACTTGTTGTACGTCTCACCGTTCTCCTTGGCCTCGTACTTGACCAAGGCAAGTTCGATGGTGCAGAGGTAATCCGCCACTTGCTCGAGGTGGTAGTCGGTCATCGAGGTCTTGCGGCGTCGGACGACCCCTTTTGAGAGGACCTTGCCCACCGAGCCGTCTCGCCCACGGAACAGAAGGAGCGCATCCTCGCGACCTTCGGCGACCTGTGCTGCGAGATGGAGGGCTGCACCATCGCGCAGGGCCCTTTCCAAAGCGAAGTGTCGAGCCGAAGTGTTGAGCGTCGGCCCTGAATGTTCAATGGCCGTTGTTTTCTGCCCCTCAAGTGGTGAACTTCTCCTCGGGGCTGTTGATTCCCCCACGCGCCCCCTTCCGTTCTCTGTGTTCCCCTTATACTCCTTGTACAAGGAGGTAAGAAGTCATGGACAAGACCGCACAGGACAGCTTGGCAAAGAAGCCCGTCGACATGAGGGACAGGATTCTCGAGCATCTCGAGGCCCTCACCTCTGCCGTCTCGCTCGACGACCTTGCCCGTCTGTCCACCTCCGACATCGCCGAGACGCTCATCATCTCCAGGAGTCTGGCGAGCCAGTACCTCAACGACCTTGTTCGCGCCGGCCTTGTGGTTAAGGTGGCGGGCAGGCCTGTCCGTTATTTTCATCGCCGCGCGTTCCAGAAGCGTTTTCAGGTAAAGCTCTCTGCAAGCGAGTACGCCTCGCTCGCCGACCTCATCCAGGCGACGGGAATCGCCGATCACCGCGACTTCGCGCGTGCCGTGGGCTTCGACCTGAGCCTCAGCTCCGTTGTCGAGCAGTGCAAGGCTGCGGTTCAGTACCCTCCGTTTGGCCTGCCCATCCTCTTGAGCGGCGGCGTGGGTGTCGGTAAGTCTTTCCTTTCTCGCCTTGTGTACGAGTACGGCAAGAACCAGGGCTTGCTGTCCCGCGACTCCTCCTATGTGCGCATCGACTGCGCCGGGGTCCCGGACGCCGCCTCGTTCAACGGGCTTCTTGACGAGTCGATCGCGAAATCGCGCGGGGGTGTGGTCTTTGTCAACGGCATCGAGGCACTCTCTCCCTCTGCGATGGAGCACTGCCTTGCGACGGCCCTCGGGCTCGATGCCTCCCAGGATGCGCCGCGCGCTCGCCTCGTTCTTTCGACGGCGCTTTCCGCCGATGACCTGAAGGTTTCCTCGGCCTACAGCAAAATGCCCATCTGTGCCCGCGTCCCCTCACTCAAGGAGCGGACCCCCGAGGAGCGCGAGGATCTCATCTTGAGCTTCCTGCGCAGCGAGGGGTGCCGAATCGGTTCTGATGTGAAGATCAGCCGCGGCGCATACCGTTGCCTCGTGAACGCGGACTTTTCCGATAACATCGCCGGCTTGCGCGCCTGCGTGACGAACTGCTGCGCCAAAGCGTTCCTCAATCGCGAGGGCGACTACGTCGTCGTTCGCCCGTATCTTCTTCCCAGCGGGCTCCTCTCCTCCGCGCAGATCGATCAACAGCCCGACGATGGCGCTCTGATCGACGCGTCCCTGGATACCGCCGAGAGCACAGGGCCGGTCGAGCAGGCGCTCGATGCCCTGTGCTCTCTCGATGAGCGATTCTGCGCCGGGGAGCTCTCTGTCTCCGAGCTCGTCTCGCAAGCTGTCTCCGCTGTGCGCGGCGTTGAGGATCACTTGATCTTCGGCCACGGCGTCGCCTCATCGAGGT
>USNX01000140.1 GCA_900556205.1 uncultured Collinsella sp. | reverse complement strand
AAACTCGTTGTACGGGATCACGGTGTCCTTCAGGCCGCCGGTCTCGCGCACGATGGGCAGGGTACCATAGCGCATGGCGATGATCTGCGACAGGCCGCAGGGCTCAAACTTCGAAGGCATTAGGAACATGTCGGCGGCAGCATACATGCGCTGTGACAGCGCCGGGTCAAACTCGATGCGCGCGGCCATAGTGCCGGGGTACTTGTCCTGGAAGTAGCGCAGGCCGTCCTCGTAGTCGCGGTCGCCGGTGCCCAGCACCGCCACCTGCACGCCGCCGGCCAAGATGCGATCGAGCGCGTACATGACCAGGTCCAAGCCTTTCTGGCGCGTCAGACGCGTGACCATCACCATGAGCGGACGGTCGTCGCGAACCTCGAGCCCCAACTCTTCCTGCAGCTTGGCCTTGCACACGGCCTTGCCGGAGCGGTCCTCCACGGTGTAGTTGGCGGCAATGCGCTTGTCGGTCGCCGGGTCAAAGCCCGCGACGTCAATGCCGTTCAAAATGCCCTGCAGCGCGTACGAACGCTCACGCAGCACGCCGTCCAGCCCCTCGCCAAACTCGGGCGTCTGGATCTCGTTGGCATAGGTGGGGCTCACCGTGGTGATGGCGTCGGCATAGCGCAGCGCGCCCAGCATGTAGTTGATGCTGCAAGCGTCGCAACGCAGCTGCGAGGCGGCCGCCGGAATGTGCGCCACACCCAGGATGTCCTCCATCACGGTGTCGCTAAACTGGCCCTGGAACGCCACGTTGTGGATCGAGAACACGGTCTTGACGCGGTCGTACAGCGGCAGACCCTGGTAGAACTCGCGCAGGAACACGGGCGCCAGTGCCGTTTGCCAGTCGTTGCAGTGCAGGATGTCGCACTCAAAGCCCTCGGGCAGGTGCTGCAGGCTCTCGGTAATGGCCTTGGAGAAGAACGCAAAGCGCTCGCCGTCGTCAAAGAAGCCATACGGATAGTCGCGCGCAAAGTAGCGCTCATTGTCGATAAACATATAGGTGACGCCGTCGTGCTCGAGTTTCTCGAGTCCGCAGTACTCGTTGCGCCAGCCCAGGCTCACGTAAAAGTCGGCAAAGTGCTCCATCTGCGCCTTGTACTCGTCCTTGATGGTGGCGTACTTGGGCACCATCACGATGACCTCGGCGCCGGCGCGCACAAGCGCCGCAGGCAGCGAGCCCGCCACGTCGCCCAGGCCACCGGTCTTTACAAACGGCGCGCACTCGGCCGAGGCAAACACGATCTGCATCTTTTTGCTGGAATCAGCCATATTGTCTCCCATGTTGTTATTCGAGAATAGCCGCCAGGCGCGAACCGGGCGGCTATTCTACATGTTACGAGCGATGTTGCGGTGCCAACGTTAACGTACGATGGTGGTATCGGAAGTTAACGGAGCCTTGCCCAGCACCAGGATGTTCTCGGGCGTGCCGCGAAGCTCGGTGTTAGTGGGAACCACATTGTTCTTGTCCAGGATGGCGTTCTCAACGCGCGCGCCGCTCTTGATGATGCAGCTCTGGTTGATGATCGAGTTGGTCACCGATGCGCCTTCCTCGACCACGACGCCGCGCGATAGGATTGAGTTGCGCACGGTGCCCTTGATGATGCAGCCGGCTGAGATGATCGAGTTGCAGGCGTGGCTGCCGGTCGCGTAGCGCGAAGGCGGTACGTCGTGAGCCTTGGTCAGAATCGGGCGCTCGGGGTCAAAGAGCTGGTCGGCCACGGTCTGGTCGAGTAGGTCCATGCTGCGGCGATACAGCGACTTCTCGCTAAACACGCCCACGACCTCGCCCTTGTACTCGTAGCTGCAAACGTCGATGTTGCCAAAGTCGCCCTGGAGTGCCTCGAGCAGGTCCAGATAGTCGGCGGCCTGGTAGTGGTCGATGATCTCGAGCAGCGTCTCGCGGTTGACGATGCAGCAGTCCATAGACGCGTTGTCGCCATACACGACGCCGGCGCTCACGCCCGTCAGGCGGCCGTTCTCGTTGATCTGTAGCTTGGTCTCGTCATCGACGTTGCGCGTAGCCTTGCAGTACACCACGGTCATCTGGGCACCGGAGTTCTCGTGCGCGTCGATGATGGTGTTGAGGTCCATGTTAAAGATGATGTTGGTGCCCATCATCACAACATAGGGCTTATCAGAGCGCTGGAAGAGCGTCTTGTTGGAGATGATGTCGCGCAGCAAGAAGCGCATGCCGCCCTTGGTGGTGCCATACGCGTTGCCGGGCACCATGAACAGGCCGCCCTTCTTGCGGTCCAGGCCCCAGTCCTTGCCCGAGCCCACGTGGTCGATCAGCGAGCGGTAGTTGCCCGGCATGACGACGCCGACGGTCTTAATGCCGGCATTCATCATGTTGGACAGCGGGAAGTCGATCAGGCGGTAGCGGCCCAAAAACGGAACGGACGCGATGGGACGGTCCTTGAGCAGCACGCTGCCGTAGGTCGAAGAGTAGTTAGCGGTGATATAACCGATGGCCTTGCGATTGATCATCGGATCATTCCCCCTTCCCGATAACGACGTCATTTCCAACGACGGCCGTATCCTTGGTGGTATCGACAGAGCCGAGCTTCACGCCCTCTTCGACCGTGGAGTTCTCGCCCAAAATAGCGCGGCAGATGTGCGCGCCGCTCTTAACGTGCGCACCCGGCAGCAGCACGGAGTCCTCGACCACTGCGCGCTCCTCGATGATGACATCGGTCGAAAGGATCGAGTGGCGAGCGGTGCCGTAGATCTTGCAGCCGTTGGAGACCAGGCAGTCGTCCAGGCGTCCGTCCGGGCCAATGTAGTGCGGCGGACGCGTGGTGATGTTGGACATGATGGGGAAGTGCTTGTCGAACAGATCGAACTCGGGGTTGTTGCCCAGCAGGTCCATCGAGGTCTCGTGGAAGCTGGCGATGGTGCCGACGTCCTTCCAAAAGCCGTGGAACTCGTAGCTGTATAGGCGCTTGTTCTCGCCGAGCAGCTTGGGGATGATGTCCTTGCCAAAGTCGTGGCTCGAGCGCTGGTCAAGAGCGTCCTCCTCGAGCGCCTCGATCAGCACGTCTGCCGAGAAGATATAGATGCCCATGGACGCGAGGTTCGAATCGGGCTTATCGGGCTTCTCGGTGAACTTGGTGATGCGGCCATCCTCGGGGTCGGTGGTCAGGATACCAAAGCGGCTGGCCTCCTCCCACGGCACGGGCATAACGCTCACCGTGAGGTCGGCATTGTTCTCAATGTGCGTCTTGAGCATCTTGCGGTAGTCCATACGATACAGGTGATCGCCCGAAAGAATCAGGACGTACTTGGGGTCATTGGCCTTGATGTAGTCGAGGTTCTGCGTAATGGCGTCGGCCGTGCCCGCATACCAGGCGCCGCCGGTCTGCGTCTCGTACGGCGGCAGGATCGACACGCCGCCGTCGCGGCTGTCCAGATCCCACGCCTCGCCGGAGCCCACGTAGGCATGCAGCAGGTAGGGGCGATACTGCGTCAGAACGCCCACCGTGTCGATGCCCGAGTTGGAGCAGTTGGACAGCGAAAAGTCGATAATGCGGAACTTGCCACCAAAGCTAACCGCCGGCTTAGCGATCTTTTGGGTGAGTGCCCCCAATCGGCTGCCCTGTCCTCCTGCGAGGAGCATCGCGATGCATTCTTTCTTACTCATCGATTTCTCCTTCTGTCATCGATGTTCCTAAACCCATTAGCGACGGGCGCGGCGCAACGTCACGCCCGTCGAGTAATGCCGTGCTGGCATAGGGGAGCTCGCGCGCCTTTACGCGTGCCAGATCTCGTCGCGGTACTCGCGAATGGTGCGGTCGCTCGAGAACCAGCCGCTCGAGGCGGTGTTGAGCAGGGCCTTGCGGTTCCAGGTCCCTTGGTCGCCATAGCTGCCGGTGAGCTTCTCCCACGCATCCACGTAGCTGCGGAAGTCGGCCATGACCAGGTCGGGGTCGTTGTTGTTCATGAGCTCGTTGTAGATGCTCTCGAAGTTGCCCGAAAGACCCGCAAAGGTGTTGTCCTTGAGCTCGTCCATCACGCGGCCCAGGCGGTCGCGATCGTTGTTGAGCGTATCCCACGCAAAGTAGCTGTTGGATGCCCAGAGCTGCTCGACCTCGGGAGCGGTCAGGCCAAAGATGGCCTCGTTCTCGCGGCCGGCCAGGTCGGCGATCTCGATGTTGGCGCCGTCATAGGTTCCTAAGGTCACAGCGCCGTTGAGCATAAATTTCATGTTGCTGGTGCCGGAGGCCTCTGT
>USNX01000139.1 GCA_900556205.1 uncultured Collinsella sp. | reverse complement strand
CGGTCTTGTTGTGGGCGATCTCGCGCATGGTGTGTCCGACCTCGGAGAACACACCGCCAACGATGTGGCCGATGGTGTCCTCGGGACCGCGCTCGCGACCATACTTTTGCTTATAGGTGCGAATGAGCGGCAGGGTAAAGATGAGCCACCAGGCACCAGTGATGATAAACGACAGACGCGTTGCCAGCATGGTGGGGACGCCAAGAGCGGGGCCACCCATGATGAGTGCCAGGCAGATGATGAACGGCACGGTGGAACCGATGTAGCCCCAGGCATAGCCCGAGCTAGACACGGCGTCCATGCGCTCGTCGGTGGTAATGTCAGGCAGCATGGCGTCGTAGAACGTCATAGAAGAGTTAAGGCCGATGGTGCACAGCACGTACACAGTCAAAAATGCCATGGCGGACATTGGGATAGCCTGCGCCAGACAAAGAACCAGGCCCGTGAGGAAGAAGCCCAAGAAGAACTTGATCTTGTTGCCGGCGTAATCGGCAAGCGCTCCCAGAATGGGCATGAGCATGGCAATGACCAGCGAGGCAATCGTCTGCGCGTTGCCCCAGGCGACCACCAGGTCTGCCGAGGAAGCACCGGTATTGATGGCGTTAAAGTAGATGGGCACCACCGAGGTATTGAGCAGCACGAGGGCTGAGTTGCCCACATCGTACATAACCCAGTTACGCTCGAGCTTGGTGTATTTCATGGACAGGGCCCCTTCGTATTCGCCCGATATGCAGTTAGTTCATCGTACCCCAATTGTCCAGAGGCGCCGGTAAGGATTCGGCAAAGGGGCATGCACGAGCCCTACTCCTCGCGGTCGAACTCTTCGTCGGCGCCGAGCACGCGACCGCTGTAATTGACGTGGTTGGTCACGGCTTCCATATCGCCGGTCTCGATAAAGCGGGCGACCGTGCACTCGTAATCAACCAACGCGCGGTCAAAGACCTCGGGGAAGCTCTCGTTCGAGACCTCGTCGGTAAAGGGGTTCTTCCATGTCAGGTGACCCAGGTTACCGGTGCGCTCGGGCAGCCCCGTCGTCACGCGATGGGCAAGTCCGTCGAGCAGCGAGTAGTCGTGCACCAAGCCCTCAACCAGGGCAATCGCGCGCGTCTTTACCGAGCCGGCAGGCTCAATGGTGCGATAGAGCATCTGCATGTCCGAGACGGCGCCGGCGTACTCCCCCGCCGGGATGTCGATACCGTACACGCGCCCGGCGACGTAGCTCATCAGCACACCGGCCACGCGATTGATGCGGTCGGTGGTGACGATCTCGCCCGCCGGCGGATAATCCTCGACCGTGGCACCGTTGCGCTTGAGCTGCAGCATCAGCACATCCAGATCGCTTTCGAGCACGGCGTGAACTTGGCTGCCCGAAGCCTCGAGCTCGGGATCGGAATCTACAATGCCAAACTGCTGCTCGTAGACAAAGGGGTGGGCATTGCGGTCGAGCACATAGTGTGACAGCAGCCCCAGCGCAAAGGCGCGACCCAGATTGGCATCGCGCGGCTGCAGGTGCGACACGCCGTCGCGCAGGCACGAGAACTGGCGCGACATGCGCGAGCGGTGCATGACCTGAGCAAGCGACATACAGTCGGAAATGCGCGGCGTGAGCATGTGGAAGAAAAACGGGTCGGGACCTTGGTTTCCCAGGATAAAGGCGATGCGCTCCTCGTCGGACGTAATAACGCCCTGCGGAAGACGGTCGATGCTTTCCTCGCCAAACAGATGATGCGTAATGAGCGCGGGCATAATGATCCTTTCGATTTCATTCGATGCCACCCATTATGCCCACCGCACGGTCATGCCAAACCTGCGGCGGCAAACGATGGCATGCAGACTGCCTACGCAAGCCCCAGGTGCGACTTGACCTCGGCGGCACGACGACGGGACACCGGCACCGTCGAGTTCACGTGGTCGAGCCTGAGCTCCATAAGACCCGTGGAACCGATCTCAACATTGTGCACGTCTTCCAAATTGACCAGATAGCTGCGATGAACGCGAATAAAGCCCTCGGAGGCCAGGCGCCGCTCGAGCGAGGAAATCGACTCATTGATCAGGTACGTTCCCTCGGCGCAGATGGCATTGCAAAAATCGGCGCGCGCCTCAAAGTAGCAGACGTCTGCGGCGGGAATGAACACCTTTTTGCCCCCGCGGTCCACCGTCAGACGCAAAGGCTGGCGCGGAGCATGGACGACGCGGCGAGCGCCCAGGGCGGTCTCGATCTTGTCGAGCGCCTTTGACAAGCGGGCATCCTCGACCGGTTTGACGACATAATCGACGGCATCGAGGTTATAGGCATCAGCCGCATACTCGGCAAATGCCGTCACAAACACCACGACCGGCGGCGTCTTTAGGTTCTGCAGCGTCTCGGCAAGCTCAATTCCCGAGCGACCAGGCATGGTAATGTCTAAAAACAGCACGTCGGGCTTGTTCGACAGAATCGACTCCACGGCTTCGGTGACATTGCCCGCCTCGGCAATCTGGCCCACACGCGTATCCTTTTCCAACAGATAGCGTAGCTCAGCCCTAATGGGAGGTTCGTCATCAACCACCAAGATGTTCCAGCCTTCGGACATATGTGCTTCCCCTCTTTTTCTCTCAATCCAACCGCGTGCTACGCCGTCAACGGCGCGGGCTCATGCGGCTCGCCGTTCAGCTCGACGATGACCTGCGTTCCCACACCCTCCTGGGACTTCACGCGCATGCCGGAATCTTCTCCGTAAAAGAAATGGATGCGCTGAAGCACGTTGAAGAGCGCCAGGCCGCAACCTCGCTTGACGGAGCCGTCGGCGGTAATGCTCTCGGGCTCCTCCAGGCGATGCTGCTCAAACAGATGTGCGCAGACCTCTTCGCTCATACCGATGCCGTCGTCCTCGACGATGATCTCCAAACCGTCATCGGTCTCGAAAGCCCTAACATGAATAGAAAGCGGCTCGGTCTCGCGCTGCGCGTGCTTGATGCAGTTTTCGAGCAACGGCTGCAAGATAAACGGCGGCACCATGCAATCGCGCACCTCAAAGTCGATATCGACCGAGACGCGCAGACGGCCGTCGCCATAACGAGCCTGCATAAGATTGATATAGCGAGTGCCCTGTTCCACCTCGTGCTCGAGCGTTGTGAGGGTATCGGAATCAGAAAGCGTCTGACGGTAGTAATTGGAAAAGTCGATCAGCAGCGACCTGGCCTTGTCCGGCTCGGTACGTACGAGCGACACGATGGTGCTGATGGTATTGAATAGAAAATGAGGATCGACCTGCGATTGCAAGGCGCGCAGCTCCACGCGGGCCGTAAGCTCGTCCTGGCGCTCGAGCTCAAAGCTTGCAAGCTGCGTGGAAATGAGGTCGGCAAAGCCCGAGGCAAGCGCCGTCTGGCGCATATCGATGCTGCTCAGACGGGGATAATACAGCTCGAGCGTGCCCACGCAATGCCCGCGCACGGTAAGCGGTGCGACAATACCGGCGCGCAGGCGCGGAAAGTAGCCACCCGTCTCGGTCGAGGCATCGCGCGAGAACACGCTTTGCTCACCGCTGTTGATCACATTGAGCGTGGTCCGCAGCACCACCGGGGTGCCCGCGGGGCATTTTGCCGAGTCCTCGCCCCAGCTTGCCAACACCTGCTTGCCGTCGGTAAAGCAGATGGCAGAGGCGATAGTTTCGGACAGGATGATCTTAGAGGCGCCCAGGGCAGCTTCGGGCGTAAGGCCGCGCGACGTGTAGGCGAATATTTTCGACGCGATGGCGAGCGTGCGGTCGGTAGCGCTCGATGTGAGGTCGTCGGGAACGACAAAGACGTACGAGAAGAAGAAGCACAGCATGACCAAGCCGGCAATGACGACAACGGCCGGAACGGGATTGGGATTATCGGTTAGATCCCAGATGAGCAGCAGGATAAGCAGCGGAACGACAATACCGAGCAAGATGGCTTGAACCACATGCTGAGCGGTACGAAAGACCTTGGTAGAGTTGTAGCTCTTGCCCAGAATCAGCCTATTGAGATCCACCGTCATCTCCTTCTTACTGACGCACCCCATAGCAATAAAGAGGGCCGCAAGCGACCCTCTCCATTGCATTATGCAATCAAATACTGTGTTTTACATCAAGCCATCGATGAACGGTAGCTTAGGCGCTGTACTTGTTTGCCTCGCCGAAGGTGCCAGCCTCGACAATCCAGCCGTCCTTCATGATGACGTCCATGTTGCCGGCCACGGCGACTCCCACCACTGCAGCCAGGAGCTCAACAAGGAATCGC